>NZ_LAVM01000043.1:0-51275 GCF_001083815.1 Nocardiopsis sp. SBT366
CCCGTCCGGCACGCCCACGCCCTCCCCCTCGGCGAGCGAGAGCAGCGCGGGCGGCGGTTCCGGGAACGAGCGCGGCCCCGCCCGGACCCCGAACCAGCCACCGCGTTCGACCGTGAGCACCGCCCCCACCAGCGGCGCGAGCATCCCCACGCTTCCCCGCAACGAGGCGGACCTGCCCGACCTCTCTCCCGGGGAGGCCGAGGACCTGGCCGAACTGCCGCTGGTCACGCCCACGGCCGACGAGGACACCGAGACCGAGGTCGCAGCCGACCACTCGGACATGGGCCCCTCGATCGCACCGGCCGTCCTGCTCGCGGCGTTCCTGCTCGCCCTGTTGCTCGCCACCCCGCTGGCACCCACCCGCCGGGTCCGGCTCGGCGGCGGTTACCAGGGCAGGCGACGCAAGGTCTGACACGTCGACGAGCGGCCCGGGGCCACGAACGCGCGTTCCGGCCCCGGGTCCGCTCACGTCCGCCCACCGGATCGCCGTCCAGGGAGGCAGTACGGGCGTCGACGTGGGGAATTCGGCCAACACGATCTAGGATTCTGGCTCATGAGTACCCCGCTAGTCACTGACAACCTCGCACCGGAGATGGCCGGGCCCGTACTGGCCCTGGCCGAGGCCGCGCGCGTGCGGGACGGGGCCGCCGCCCTGTCCGAGCACACCCTGCTCCGGATCAGACACGGCGCCCCCTCCGGCAGCAGCCGCTTCCACGTCGTCTCCCACGACGACCGGGTCGTGGGGTTCGCGTTCGTGGAGAGAGGCGAGGGCGAGCCGGACTCCGGCGAGGTCGTCGTGCACCCCGAGCACCGCCGAAGCGGACACGGATCCACGCTGCTGCGCTCGATCCGTGAGGACGCGGGTCCCCACGGGGTGCGGGTGTGGGCTCACGGGCGCACACCCGGTGCGGTCTCGGTGGCGGAGTCCGAGGGCTGGGAGCCGGTCCGGGAGCTGCACAAGATGCGCATGCCCCTGCGCGACCTGGGCCCCGAGGTCCCGGGCGGCCCGTGGACCGCGCCCGAGCTGCCCGAGCCCGTCCTGCGGCCCGAGGTCTCCGAGAAGGTGCGCATCCGGCCGTTCGTCGTGGGCCAGGACGAGCAGCCGTGGCTGAGGGCCAACGCGCTCGCCTTCGCCGACCACCCCGAGCAGGGTTCGCTCACCCTGGACGACCTGCTCCAGCGCGAGGTCGAGGACTGGTTCGACCCCCGGGGGTTCCTGGTGGCGTCCACCAACAGCGGCGCGATCGCCGCCTACCACTGGACCAAGACGCACGCCGACGGTGCCGGACTGAGCGACGACGAGGCCGTCGGCGAGGTCTACGTGGTGGGGGTCGACCCCGCGTGGCAGGGCACCGGGCTGGGCCGCGCCCTGACCCTGGCCGGACTCGTCCACCTGCGTGACGCCGGGCTGCCCTGGGTCCACCTGTACGTGGACGGTGACAACGAGGCCGCGGTGCGCCTGTACGAGTCCCTCGGCTTCACCATGTGGGACACGGACGTGATGTACGCCCCCTCCGAGCCCCGGAGCTGAACGCCGGTGCGGGCCGCCCCCGAAGGCCCGCGCGACGTGCGGCTTGTCACATTCACCGGACGAACCCCGGTGCGCCACAAGAGTGCGACACCGCGTTCACCTTCCGTTCATCTTCTCTGGGACAACTGGTCACTTCCTGCGCCTACCTTCGCAATCGGCGCGGTTCGGCTGTTTTCCGTGCGTTGGCCCTGGCACCGCGGTCGGGTCCCGCGTGGTTCACCGCCGTCCCGCTGGGACGCGGACCGATGACCAGCCCCGCACAAACTTCCGAACCGGAGAATCCATGACGACCACGGACGCGCCCAAGGCGGCACCCCCGCCCACGGGCAAGCGCCGGATCGGCGATGTCGTTTTCGCCGGGCTCGCCCGAGGATCGGGGCTCCTGATCCTGCTGATCCTCGCGGGTGTGGCCGCCTTCCTCCTGGTCCAGGCCTGGCCGTCGCTGCTGGCCAACACCTCGAACTTCCTGACGGACCAGTCGTGGAACGCCAACGTCCGGGAGAACCCGTCGTTCGGTGTGGCGGCACTGGCCTTCGGTACCGTCATGGCCGCCGCGATCGCGCTCCTGCTGGCCACCCCGGTGGCCATCGGCATCGCGCTGTTCATCGTCTACTACGCGCCCCGACGGCTCGCCACGACGCTCGGCTACCTGGTCGACCTGCTCGCCGCCATCCCCAGCGTGGTCTACGGCCTGTGGGGCATGATGGTGCTGGCCCCGCAGCTGGTGCCCGTCTACGAGGGCATGACGAAGTACCTGGGCTGGATCCCCCTCTTCGCGGGCCCCGCCTCCACCTCCGCCCGCACGCTGCTCACCGCGGGCGTCGTCCTGGCCGTGATGATCCTGCCGATCATCACCGCGATGTCCCGCGACGTGTTCCACCAGGTCCCGCAGGGCCACCGTGAGGCCGCGCTCGCCATGGGCGCCACCCGCTGGGAGATGATCCGCCTCGCCGTCCTGCCCTTCGGCAAGTCCGGGATCGTCGGCGGCGCCATGCTCGGCATGGGCCGCGCGCTGGGCGAGACCATGGCCGTCGCCATGATCCTCTCCCCGTCCCTGGCGATCTCCTTCAACCTGCTCCAGAGCGGCAACCAGACCATCGCCGCGCACATCGCCCTCCAGTACCCGGAGGCCACCGGCTACGGCGTGTCCGCGCTGATCGCCGCGGGCCTGGTGCTGTTCGCGATCACCCTGGCCGTCAACATGGGCGCCCGCTACGTCGTGGCCCGGGGCAACAAGGAGTCCGCATGAGCATGACGACGACGCAGCCTCCTGCCCCCGACGCGGGCCCGGCCGGGAACCACCTCCGCTCCGGCGCCCTGCCCAACCGCTTCCCGCTGGTCCTGCTGGTCGCGTGCGGCATGGTGGTGGCGGGCGTGCTGGCCGCCTTCTCCTCCTTCGGCGTGGTCCTGTGGGCCCTGCTCACCGCCGTCTCCTACGTGGTCATCGTCGTGACCGCCTCGGCGCGGATCGAGGGCGGCCGCAAGGCCAAGGACCGCCTGGTCACCTCGCTGGTCTACTCCGCGTTCCTGCTCGCCATGGCGCCGCTGGTGTCGCTGCTGTACACGGTGGTCGGCTACGGGCTGGACCGCTTCGACGGCCACTTCCTGTCCGTGTCGATGAACGGCGTGCTGCCGAGCATGGACGCGGGCGGCGTGTATCACGCGATCGTCGGAACCCTGGCGATCACCGGGATGGCCACGCTGATCTCGGTGCCGATCGGCGTGCTCACCGCCGTCTACCTGGTCGAGTACGCCCAGGGCCGCCTGAAGAAGGTCATCACGTTCTTCGTGGACGTCATGACCGGCATCCCGTCCATCGTCGCCGGTCTCTTCGTGGTGGCGCTGTGGATGATGCTGTTCGGCCCCGGCAAGACCAACGGCGCGGCGGGCGCGATCTCCCTCGCCGTGCTGATGATCCCGGTCGTGGTCCGCTCCAGCGAGGAGATGCTCCGCCTGGTCCCCCGCGACCTGCGTGAGGCCTCCTACGCCCTGGGCGTGCCCAAGTGGCGCACGATCACCAAGGTGGTGCTCCCCACCTCCGCGGCCGGGCTGACCACCGGAATCATGCTCGCCATCGCGCGCGTTATCGGAGAGACGGCACCGCTGGTCCTCACCGCCGGGTCGTCGGCCGTGTCCATCAACTGGAACCTGTTCGACGGCCAGATGATGAGCCTGCCGGTGTTCATCTACTCGCAGTTCCGCATGGGTGGGGCCGTCAACTACGAGAGGGCCTGGGCCGCCGCCCTGACGCTGGTCCTGACGGTCATGCTGCTGTTCGTCCTGGCCCGCGTGATCGGCCGCCTCTTCGCACCCAAGACCCGCTAAAACGAGGAACACCCTGTGGCGAAACGAATCGACGTCTCCGGACTGCACGTCTACTACAGCGACTTCCTCGCGGTCGAGGACGTGTCCATGACCATCGAACCCCGCTCCGTGACGGCGTTCATCGGCTCCTCCGGCTGCGGCAAGTCGACCTTCCTGCGCACCCTGAACCGCATGCACGAGGTCACCCCCGGCGCCCGCGCCGAGGGCAAGGTCCTCCTGGACGACCTCGACATCTACGGTCGCGAGGTCGACCCGGTGATGGTCCGCAGCGAGATCGGCATGGTCTTCCAGAAGGCCAACCCGTTCCCCACGATGTCGATCTACGACAACGTGATCGCCGGGGCCCGGCTCAACAACACGCGGATGAGCAAGTCCGAGGCGGACGGGCTGGTCGAGGAGTCGCTGCGCGGCGCCAACCTCTGGGAAGAGGTCAAGGACCGCCTGAACAAGCCCGGCTCGGGCCTGTCCGGCGGCCAGCAGCAGCGCCTGTGCATCGCCCGTGCCACGGCCGTGAAGCCGTCCGTGCTCCTCATGGACGAGCCCTGCTCGGCGCTGGACCCCATCTCGACCCTGGCGATCGAGGACCTCATTCACAAGCTGAAGGAGGACTACACGATCGTGATCGTCACCCACAACATGCAGCAGGCCGCCCGCGTCTCCGACCGGACCGCCTTCTTCAACCTCTCGGCCCCGGGCAAGCCCGGCAAGCTGATCGAGATGGGCGAGACGAACCAGATCTTCACCCGCCCGGAGAAGAAGGAGACCGAGAACTACATCACCGGCCGGTTCGGGTAGCCGACCACGGATCGGTTCGGCTCGAATCCGTTCTGTCACTGCCCTGTGCTTCCCTGAGGGGGTCCCGTTGATCGGGGCCCCTTCTGCGTTGGAAAGCAGGACATGTCACCTCCTGAGTACACCGCGTTCACGTCACCGATCCAGATCGAGAAGCTGGTCCTCACCGCCTGGGGAAAGCTGGGACCGAAGACGGACGCTGAGCCGCACGCGCTGATCTGCCACGCCCTGGACACCTACGCAGCGGCCGAGGCCCTGTACGAGGTCTTCCTGGGGCCGGAGATCCGCCGAGAACTGGAGGAGGGGCTGTCCCCTCTCGCGAATCAAGGTCTGGATCCGGAGGAGGCGAGGCAACAGGTTCGCGCCTGGATCTTCCTCCTGTGCGCCCTGCACGACCTCGGCAAGCTCTCCCCCGCGTTCCAGGCGCTCCGGAAGGACCGGGCCAGGGTCCACATCCCCGAGGAGTTCCACCGGAGCCTGGAGGGCGACTGGCGCAAGGCCCGCCACGAACGCGTGACCGCGGTGCACTTGGAGACATGGCTCGGAAAGCGGGGCGCGCCCTGGTCGGCCAGGTACAACATCGTCGACGCGCTGGGCGGCCACCACGGTTGGCTCCCCCATCCGAAGCAGACCCGCCAGGCCGCGGCGCAGGCACACAACCTGGGTGACGAACGCTGGGAACGGGCGAGGCACCTCTTCATCGAACTCGTCGCCGGTGCCGTGGGACTGGCTCCCTACACCGAGGGTTGGCGGGAGACCCATCTCTCTCCGGCGGCTGCGGTGGGGCTGGCCGGGCTGACCATGGTCAGCGACTGGACCGCCTCGGACGAGACGACCCTGAAAGGTGAGTCCTACCCGCGTCGCAGCAGCCTTTCCGTGGACGAGCTGCCCGGCTACCTGGACAGCGCTCGTACCTGGATCCACACCAACCTCGGCCGGGTGAACTGGGTGCCCTGGGAACCTCCTGCGGACACCTCCTTCGGCTCTCTCTTTCCGAAGGAGAAGGGCGCCCGGCCGCTCCAACAGGCCGTCTCCCAGCTCCTGGAGGGAGTCAGCGGGCCCGGCATCCTCGTGGCTCAGGCGCCGACCGGAGAGGGCAAGACCAAGGCCGGGCTCCTGGCCTCCACCATCCTCGCCGCACGGCTGCGGCGGGCAGGTGCCTACCTCGCCTCTCCCAACCGTTCCCTGGCCCGGGACGTGCACGCTCAGGCGAACGACCTGCTGGACCGTGCCGGGTCGGGACTCCGCTCACACCTGCTGTACGCCAAGGATCCCCACGACCCGGACAGCGACCCCACCCTGCTCGAGACCCTCGCTCCGAGAGACGTCTGTCCTGAGGATCACGAGATCCGAAAGTGGGCCCTGAAGACGTTCCACATCAACCGAGGCATCATCTTTCCCTTCGGAACCGGAACCATCGACCAACTCCTCAAGGCCGCGATCCGCGGCAAGAGCGTCACCATGCGTCTGTCCGCCGTGAGCAACAAGGTCCTGCTCCTGGACGAGGTGCACTCCTACAACGCCCACATGTCCGCGTTCCTCGAAGTGCTGCTCTGGTGGTGCGGTCGTATGGGCGTTCCGGTCGTAATGCTGTCGGCGACCCTCACCGACGCCCAGAGGACGAAGCTCGTCAACTCCTGGCGCAACGGTGCCAGGGTGCGACAGGGACTCCGCCCCGAGTGGGTGGAGATCCCCTCCCAGTCGGGTGACCCATGGAAGCTCACCTGGGCCGAGCCCTCTGATATCCCGCAGGTCCAACCGGTGAAGCTGTCCGAGGACAACCCCCTCCGGACCATTGAATGGGAGCCAGTCCCCAACGACCCCCAGGAGATCGCTGGCCAGGTCCTCGATCGGCTGGGCGAGGGGGGTTGCGCGGCGGTCATCCGCAACACCAAGAACGGGGCTCGCGACGTGTTCGAGGCGTTGGAGCACCAGTTGGAAGCACGTGGGTGGAATGGGACCGCGACACTCCTCCACCTGACCGGTGATCGCACCTACCAGCGCCGCCGGCGGGAGAACGAGGCCACGCTCAACGAGCTGCGCGGTCCGGAGTCCGTTCAGCGGGAGAACGCCGGCGCCGAGCGAGTCATCGCCGTGGGTACCCAGGTGCTGGAGCACGGCGTGGACGTCGACTTCGATTTCATGGTGACGGACCCGGCACCGGTGGACCATCTGTGCCAGCGGCTCGGGCGGCTACACAGACACCGAGGGCGCTCACGGCCCGCACCGGTGGCCGAACCACGGGTCCTGATCATCAGGGGCAACACCCCCGGGACCTTTCCTCCCGGATCCGCGATCATCTATGCCAGGAGTCTGCTCCTGGCGACGGAGGGTCTTCTCTCCGAGCGGAGTTCCATCGCCCTGCCCCACGACCTGCCCGAGCTGGTGCGCAGAGCCTACGAGGACCACTCTTCCCTCCCTGTCGAGTACGGCCGGAGAGTCGCTTCCGCTGAACTCGAACGCCGAATCCGCATCGATCGGGAGTGGACCGGTGCTCAGACCCGCCGGATCGAACGCCTGGTGGACGGAGACCGCATCAACCAGCTCACCCACGACGCCCACTCCAGCCGAGGCACTCGGGACTGAGCCCGAAACGACGCTCCACACTCGAAGGAGGTTCCATGGACGAGGAACTGGATGGCCTGACGCTCATTCCCCTGTGGGAAACGGAGGGTGGGCACCGAACACATTTCGGCAGGAGAGTCAACCTGTCAGCGGTTCGGATCGACTCCGACACCGTGTCCGCGCTGAGAGACTCGTCGATCCTCCTGGAGGTCGACGAGGAGATCACCGAGGAGATACTCGAAGCCCTTCGTGATCAGCTCGGCCTTCCAGAGTCCTTCGAGGCGACCGGTTGGTTGAGCGGGCACCGTGTCCTGCACGTGGGTCCTGACGACCGCGCGACCGTCGGACCATTCACCTTTACCCTGCATCCGGTGTTCGGGCTGGGGATCGTGAACTCGGACTCCGTCTGACCATTACCGGCCAGCTTTTTCCGGCGAGAGCTTTCGAATTCCGAACACAGGGCACAGCAGCTCGGATAGGGTCGGGCCCAGACTCCCTTCTTCCTTGCCACCCCTGGCCCCATCACTGATGAACGATCGGCACGGAAAGACGAGCATTGAGGTTCGACCTTCTCCGAGAACCCTGGATACCGGTAGTCACCCTCAAGGGCGAACCGGAAACTGTCGGTCTTCAGGAGGCCCTGGACAGGGCACACGAATTCCGCTGGCTCCAGGGTGAGACCCCCACTGTCACGGCAGCCCTGCACCGACTGCTGGTCACGCTGACCTTCCGCGTCTATTTCGACGGGATCGAGAGCGCGGGATGGCGCACGCGGTGGTCCGAGCTGTGGCACCGAGGGCCCTTCCCCACGGAGCGGCTGGACCGCTATCTGAACGGTGAGGGGGATTCCCCCGGATACCGCGACCGGTTCGACCTGTTCGGAGACCGCCCCTTCTTCCAGACGCCCGACATCCCGGAAGAGTTGCTCGGCTCCACCGCCAAGCTCACCATGTTCCGCGCCGCGGGCAACAACGCCACGCTCTTCGATCACAGCACCCAGGAAGACCAGGTGGAACTGAGCCCCGCCGAGGCGGCTCGGTGGCTGGTCACGGTTCAGGCCTTCGACACCGGCGGCCTCAAGACGGGGAAACTTCCCTCGCAGCCGTCCCTGGGCAACAGCTCAGCGACGGTCCTCATCGAGGGTTCCACCCTGCGCGAGACCCTCCTGCTCAACACGACCCCGAACTGGGGCGACGACACTCTGGACCCGCGACCGGGGCCCGGCGATCGGCCCGTCTGGGAACGTGACCCCACGGACTCCCAGGGTTCGCAGGAGGCCGACAAGCGAGGCCGCGCCCCCTATGGTCTGCTGGACCTCCTCACCTGGCCGTCACGCCACGTGCGGCTCCGTGGTCGGGTTGGCGCGAACGGCGTCGTCATCGACGGGGTGGCCATCCTTCCCGGCCCCCGGCTGAGTACGGATCTCCGTCTCGTCGAGAACATGGCGGCCTACCGTCGCACCTTCACCAAGAAGAAGAACGTGCCCGGCAAGGGAGTCGCCAGCCCTTGGAAGCCCGTCCAGCTGGAGGAGCTGCGTGGGGTGTGGCGGCACTGCCGCGAACTCCTGTTGGCCGACGAGGACAACGACAGTCAGCGAGAACGCTTCCGCCCCCGAAACCTGGACCACGTGGCCGAAAGGCACCAGGGGAGGGACGCCCTGCCCGGATCCACCGTCTACACGATCCGTGTGCTGGGGCAGCAGCTCGACCCCAACCGAGGCGCGGTGCACACCTGGCTGGAGGAGGTCGTGCCCGCCCCCGCAGCTGTGCTTCGGGCACGGCCGCAGGAGACACGGCTGGAACCCCTCATGGGATTGGCCGTTTCCCTGGCCGATGACGTGGGTGACGAACTCGGAAAACTGGAACGGGAATATCACGCACTACTCCGGGATACTCCGAGAGCGGAAAGGAAACTCCTCCAGCAGTGGTTCTGGCCTCGGCTCTCCGAGCACTTCAACGACTACCTGGTCGATCTCGGCGAGAAAATCAAGGAGGACCACGAAGGTGCCTTCGGGCCCACGGAGAACTGGGCGAACGTCGTTGAGGAGACCGCGGAGGAGGCCCAGCACCGATGGGTGGAGATCCTTCCCCGAAGATCAGCGAGAAACCTCCTGGCGCTCGCGGAATGCACCTCGGGGTTCCAGGAACGGGTGCGTGGGATCCGGCACGAATTCGACAGGAACCTGAGGAGCTACGACCCCAGGCCGAGGACAGAGGATGAGTGACATGAGCACCCCGGGCCCCCGGATCCACCGAGGCCGAAAGAACTTCGTCCACGGACTGTACTCACTGGGGCGTGACCTGGAGTCCCAGGAGGCGAGCCGGGTCGCGAGGGCGCGGAGGATCCTCGCCCGGGTACGTCGGAGTACCAACGATCCGCACTACCTGCCCGACGTCGTCGACCTCGTCCTCCCCCACTCACCCGAGCCGGACGAGAAGGAGGTCTGGAACTTCGTCGCGGTCCTGTTCTCCCTGAACCCGCGATCAGCCACGAGTGGATGGCGAAGGCCCCTCGGCATCGCCATGAGGGACTGCGGGACCGGCTCGTCCGCCGAGGCCCGTCTGCGCCAACTGCTCACCTCCGACTGGAACGTCCTCCAGAACCGGTTGCGCCAGGCCGTGCGGATGCTTCAGCAGCAGAAGGTGGCGCTGGACTACGGCCAACTCCTCGACGACCTGGTCGATCTCCGTCAGGCGCCAGCGGGGAGCCCACGTGCGCACCAGGTGCATCTGCGTTGGGCCGAGCACTTCCATACCGGTCGGACCGCGCCACGGGATCAGAGTCCCACCCGGTAACGCCTTCTCCCACCCCTCGACAGCACACACCGCACGGAGTCCGCACGTGAACATCGAACTGCACCTGCTCCAGTCCTTCCCCACCAGCAACCTGAACCGGGACGACGTCGGCCAGCCGAAGAGCGTCACCTTCGGCGGGGTCGTTCGCGGCAGGGTCTCCAGTCAGTGCCTGAAGCGCTCGGCCCGGACGCTCTTCCCCCGATACGGGCTCGACCAGTCGGAGCTCGGTGAGCGCACCAAACGCCTGCTACTCGTCACCGCACGGTTGCTCGACGGCGCGTCCGACGCCGATGTCCCCTCCGACGAGGCACGTGGAATCGTCCAGCAGGCCTTGGCCTGGATGGGTTTCGCCATCGCGGAGAAGGACCTCACGCAGTACCTGTTCTTCCTGGGCCCCAAGGCTGCCGAAGAGCTCGCCGTGTACTGCCGCGAGCACTGGGATGATCTCGCTGAGCAGGGCGACAAGCGGCGCAAGCTCATGAGCGACCTCGAGAAGGCTCAGGAGAAGCACAAGCTGGCCGAGGGCGAGGACCGGAAGAAGACCAAGACCCAGGTCGACAGCCACAAGAAGAAGCTCGACAAGCTCGACGAGGTCCCGGCCGCGAAGAAGAAGGAGACGAGGACGGCCGCCGACCGCGTCCTCAGCGCCGGTCGTTCCGTGGACATCGCGCTGTTCGGTCGGATGATCGCGAACAACAAGGATTTCAACGTCGACGCCGCTTCCCAGGTCGCGCACGCCATCTCCACGCACGCGGTGTCCACCGAGTTCGACTTCTTCACCGCAGTGGACGACCTCAAGGTCAACGAGGCCGACCAGGACGCCGGTGCGGACATGATCGGGGTGGTGGACTTCAACGCAGCCTGTTACTACCGCTACGCCAACGTCGATCTCGATCAGCTTCGGCGCAACCTGGTCAGCGGTTCGGGAGCCACAGCGGACGACGGCGAGATCAACGAGCTCATGGATCGGGCTCTGGGTGCCTGGATCCGCGCGTTCGTGAACGCGACTCCCAGCGGCAAGCAGAACTCGATGGCCGCGCACACGCGACCCGACACCCTCATGATGGTGGCCCGCGAGCACGGTTCCTGGAACCTCGCCAACGCCTTCCTCAAGCCGGTGGAGGGAACCGCGATCATGGAGGACTCCACTGAGCGCCTCTTCGCGCACTTCAGCAAGCTCCGGGGCTTCTACGGCGACGACGAGATCAGCGAGGTCGCCGCCTCCTCGTTGTCCGGTGAGGTCAGCGGCCTGAAGGAGGGGGAGACCGTGCCCTCGCTGGACGCTCTGGTCGAGCGTGCCGTGGCCGCGTCGCACGGGTGAACCACGTGCACACACAGACACTCGCCCTGCGTATCGACGCCCCCATGCAGTCCTGGGGCGTGCGGTCGAGGTTCGTCAAGCGAGACACCGCCTCGGAACCGACCAAGTCGGGGGTGGTCGGGTTGTTGGCTTCGGCACGCGGCATCGACCGGGACGACGACGCGGCACTCGGGGAGATCTCGAAGCTGAAGTTGGGTGTCCGGGTCGACAGGGAGGGCCTGCTGGAGCGCGACTTCCACACCGCGCAGGAGGTCCCCAACACCATGGGAACCAGCCATCGGACCGTGATCAGCGATCGCTACTACCTCGCGGACGCGCTGTTCCTGGTGGTGTTGGAGGGCCCGGCCTCGCTGCTCCAGGAGCTTGAGGAAGCGGTGCGCCGACCGCACTGGCCCCTCTTCTTCGGCCGCAAGGCCTTCGTCCCCGCGGCTCCCCTCGTCGAGCCCGTCGCCGAACGTGGGCGATGGGGTACCGGTCTCTCCCAGCGACCCTTGGAAGACGTGCTTCGGGACCATCCCTGGCTGGAACGGGACCCCGAGCGCCAGCGGGAGATGCTGGGTCTCGAACCGGACCAGCGGAGGCTGCGGACGGTGGTCGACGTCCGCCCCGACCACGAATACGCCGAGCGGCGGCACGACCTCCCGCTGTCCTTCACCGAGGGGGCCCGTCGTTACGCTTCCCGCGCCGTCCGGGTCGACCAGGTCCTCCTGACCGACGGCATGATCAGCGGCCACACCACCGGCGCGGAAGGAGAGACCCCGTGTATCTGAGCCGAGTCCCGGTCAACCCCCTGTCACCGGCCTTCCGGCGGGACTACGCCGATGTCCACGACATGCACCGCACGCTGATGGCACGGTTCCCCGAAGCCCCGGACGGCGTGCCCGCACGGGAACACCAGGACCTGCTGTGGCGGCTCGAAGGGCAGGGGCGCGAACTCGTCATGTACGTGCAGAGCAGGGACCATCCGAACTGGGGTTCCCTCCCGGAGGGGTACCTCAGCGGCCGCGCCCTGGTGAGAAGCCTTCAGCCGGTCCTCTCAGCGGTCACGGACAAGGCCGAGTTCAGCTTCCGCCTGACCGCCAACCCCACCCGGAGCGTGTCTCCGCCCTACTCCGGGCAGAAGCGCCCCCGAGGCGTGCGACGCCCCATCCACGACCCCGAACTCCAGGTCCAGTGGCTGGTCCGTCAGGGGGAGCGCCATGGCTTCGCCCTCCTGGACTCCTCCGCCGACGCTCCGGACGTCGTGGCCCTGCCCCGTCCCCCGGCCGTCGGGTACAAGAAGGCTCCGGAGAACTCCCGGGGGCCGGACCGGCTCAAGATCACAGTGGCCTCGGTGACGTTCGACGGTCGACTCCGGGTCACCGACCCCGAGGCGTTCCGAGCCGCGCTGGGCAACGGGATCGGTCGGGCCAAGGCCTACGGCTGCGGCCTGCTCAGCCTGGCTCCCGCACGCAGAGCAGGTTAGACAGCCGGGACCCGGGCTGATAGACACGCGATGCCCGGGATCCCGGCATTTCACCCTCCCTGCGGAAGGACTCGACTGATGGCCGTTCCCCTGGTGATCGACACCGACACCGCCCAGGACGACTGTGTGGCGCTCCTGGTGGGCCTGCTGGACCCGGCGGCCGACCTGCGGGCGGTCACGATGGTGGCCGGGAACGTGGGGTTCGACCAGCAGGTCCGCAACGCCTTCATGACGCTGAACGTCGCGGGCGGGCGCTCCGACGTGCCCGTGTATCTGGGCTGTCGGCGTCCGCTGGTGCGTGAGTGGGTGAGCGCCGAGAACGTGCACGGGGACGGGTCCGGCGGGCTCTCGATGGACCAGGACGGGCTGGAGCCCCGGAGCGAGCACGCCGTGGACGCCCTGGTGCGCATGGCCGCCGAGAATCCCGGTGAGCTGTCGATCGTGGCGATCGGACCGCTCACCAACATCGCAGCCGCGGTGGTCCGGGACCCCGACTTCGCGGGCAACGTGAAGTCCCTGTTCGTCATGGGCGGGTCCAACAACGGCCGGGGCAACATCACCGCCGCCGCCGAGTTCAACTTCTACGTGGACCCCGAGGCCGCCAAGGCGGTCTTCGCCGCCGGATTCGACGTGACCGTGGTGCCCTGGGACCCGCTCACACTGCGGCAGGCGGTGTTCGGGCAGGACCGGTTGGACCGTATCGCCGAGCTGGACACGCCGCTGTCCCGGTTCTTCACGACGATCTGCGCCGCCACCCTGGACTTCGACCGCAGGGTGGGCATCGACGGCACCACCCACCCGGACTCGTTGACCGCGGCCGTGCTCCTCCACCCGGAACTCGTACTCGCGGCCTCTCCGTACCACGTGGACGTGGAGACGGCCGGGGAGCTCACCCGCGGCTACTCGGCGATGTCCTGGGGCGTCCACGGGCTTGAGCCCAACGCGCGGGTCATCGAGGAGATCGACGCGGAGGGCTTCTTCGAGTACCTCCTGTCGCTGCTGTCCCGCGAGACCCTGCCGCCGAGGGTGATCACCGGTCCGTGAGGGCGATGGTGCCCTGCGCGGCCGCCACTGTCCTCTCGGAACCCTCGTCGTCGACCATCACGAGGTCGCAGCGGCACACCGCCCTGCGGCGGGTGGACTCCACCACGTGGGCGCGGGCGCTGAGCAGGCGTCCCCGGGCGGGTCGCAGGTACTCGACGGAGAACCCGCTTGTGAGCACCGAGGCGCCGAGCACGGTACCTCCCGCGAAGGTCAGCGCTTTGTCCGCCGCGTAGGCGAGCACCCCGCCGTGCAGGAAGCCGTTCTGCTGGCGGAGCTCGTCGCGGACGTCGACCTCCAGGACGGCCCTGCCGGGCTCGAAGACGGCGATCCGGGCCCCGACCAGCTGGCTGAAGGGCTGGGCGGCCAGGACGCGGTTGGCGAGCTCCGGGGTGATCTCCTCGGCCATGGGCTTCCTTCCTGAGGCGGGTACCGCCACCCTAGGGCCATGTCCGGGGGCGGGGCCGATCCCGATGTGAGCGACCCCGCCCCGGACTCAGGGAACCTCGACGGCCTCCGAGCCGTAGGGAACGGCGCGCACCAGACTCACCCTGAGTGTCCGCCCGTTGGGTGCCGTGTAGGTGCGCTCCTCCCCCTGCTCGGCGCCGAGGATGGCCTGTCCCAGGGGCGACTCCGTCGAGCACACCGGCATGCCGTCGGAGTCCGCGCGGTCGCGCACGCCCAGCAGGAAGGTCTCCGGGTCGGGGTCGTCGCCGTAGCGGACGGTGACGACCATGCCGGGCTCGGCGATGCCGTCGTCCGGAGGGGCCTCCCCGATGACCGCGTCCCTGAGGATCTCCTGGATGCGGTTGACGCGGGTCTCCCGGGCGTCCTTGTCCTCGATGAGGGGGAAGCCCCCGGTTCCCGGAGCGGACGTGCCGGTGAGGACCGCCAGTTCGGTGGTGAGGCGTTGGTGGGTGCCCGGGGTCAGCCAGGTGCGGTTCGTCATGGGGTCTCCTTGTACGAAGGCGCCCCGCCGGGGTTCGGCGGGGCGCGGACGGGACCTGCTGGGTTTCGTGGAACGGACCTCAGCGGGTGGGGTCGAAGGGGCGCAGTGCCGGGGACGGTGCGCCGGTGGCGACCGCGCGCGCCAGGAGGCGCCCGGTGACGGGCCCGTGGGTGAGCCCCCACATGCCGTGCCCGCCCGCCACGTGGAGCCCCGGGACGTCGGTCTGCCCGATCAGGGGCAGGCCGTCCGAGGTGACGGGTCTGGAACCCACCCAGTCGTCGGTGCGCTTGTCGAGGTCGACCCCGTCCAGGTAGGGCGCGGCCGACTCGGTGATCGCCCTGACCCGCTCCGCGCGGAAGGGTGCGTCGATGGCCCGGAACTCCATGGTTCCGGCCACGCGCAGCCCCTCACCGTGCGGTGTGCAGGCCACCCGGACCTCGGGCAGGTAGACCGGGCCGGGGACGATCCGCTCCGTGGGGACCATGAAGCTGTAGCCGCGTCCGGCGCGCAGGGGCACGTTGACGCCCCACGGCCTGGCCTGTCGTCCCAGCCACGCCCCCGTGGCCACCACGACCGCGTCGCCGGACTCGGTCTCGCCGTGCGCGGAGTGCAGCCGGAACCCGCCGTCGCGGGCGGCCTCCACCTTGGTGACCCGGAACTTCTCGATCACGCTCCCGCCGCGTTCGCGCACGGAGTCCGCGAGCGCGTGGGTGTACACCCCGGGGTTGACGTAGCGCTGTCCGTCGATGCGCACGCCCGCCTGCACCTGATTCGAGGCGAGCGGGACACCGGCTCGGGCGGCCTCTCCCTCGAGCGCCGAGTAGGTCAGCGGCAGACCCGCCTCGCGGGCGGTGTCCAGCTCCATGAGCAGCCGGGCGGCGTGCTTCCTGGAGGTGAACAGCGCGGTGATCGGGGACGACTCGACCTTCGCGGACACACCTCCCTCGGAGAGCTCCTCGAAGGCGTCCAGGCAGGCGGAGCTGAGCGGCACGTTGCCGCGCAGCGCCCGCTCCCAGGTCCGCTGACCGCTGTTCAGGGCGAACGACGCGAGGAAGTGCAGGAGCCCGGTGTCCGTGGTGGGCGGGACGGACAGCGGCGCCCGGGGGTCGAACAGGGCCTTCAGGCCGTTGCCGAGCACACCAGGCTCGTTGAGCGGGATCGCCAGACCGGGCGAGATCCAGCCCGCGTTGCCCCAGGACGAACCCGAGGCCACCGTGTCGCGTTCGACCACGGTGACCCCGACCCCGTACTTCTGGAGGAACCAGGCGGTCGAGAGGCCGACGATCCCGGCCCCGACGACGATGACGGTACGCGGTGCGCCCGCGCCCTTCCCGGACATGGCGAGTTCTCCTGTGCGTGCTGGACGGCGGGTGCGGTGCCGCACCCGACCAGAGTCTCTCCCGTAAGCGCACCGGACCCTTTGTCCGTGCCCGACAATCTCGGCGTACGCTCGTGTGGAGATCACACAACGTGAGCGTTCCATGCCCAAGGGAGTGGCTTCCATGGTGTTGCTGGACCGGCTGGTCACCATCCTCGGCACGTACGGAACCCGGCTGGTCGGCCCCCGTCCTGCCCCGGACACGGTGCTGCGCGGGGTCGCGGTGCACGATCCGGCCGACCCCGGGCCGGAGGAGGCCGACGTCCTGCTCGCCGTGGGCGTCCAGGACCCGCTCCACGCGGTCGAGCTGGCCGAGCGCTCCCGGTCCCTGGCCGTGGTGGTGCGGATCGTGCGGGAGGGCGGGGTCGACCCGTACGGCGAGGCCGCCGCCCGAGCCCGGAACCAGGGGATCGCCCTGCTCACGGTGGACCCCTCGGTGTCCTGGGGCCAGGTCGCCGGGGTGGTCTACGGGCTGGTGCTGGAGGGCGGGGAGACCGAGGCGGGACGGGGCCCCGCCGACCTCCCCGCGCTGGCGGACACGATCGCCGCGCGGGTTGGCGGGCCGGTGACCATCGAGGACCCCCGTCTGCGCGTCCTCGCGTACTCGAACCGCCAGTCCGAGGCCGACCAGGCCCGCTGGGACACCATCCTTGGGCGCGGGGTCCCCGAGGCGCTCCAGCGCCATCTGGAGGCCACCGGGGTCGTCACGCACCTGGCCTCCTCCGCCGACCCCGTGTACCTCCCGCCGGAGCCGGGGCTGGGGCTGGGCGGCCGTACGGCGGTGGCGGTCCGGGTGGGCCGGGAGTTCCTGGGGTCGCTCTGGGCTGCCTGTGAGGAGCCGCTGGACGCCGAGCGTTCGGCCCTGCTGGCCGAGGGTGCCCGCACGGTGGCGCTGCACCTGCTGCGTACGAGGGTCAGCGCGGACCTGGAACGCCAGGTGGAGTCGGATCTGGTGAGCCGCCTGCTGGAGGGCGCGATGGACCCGACCGAGGCCGCCGGGCGCCTGGGGTTGGCAGCCACCCCGCACCGGGTGGTCGCCCTCCAGGCGCACACGCCCGACGAACGCCACTCCGCCACCCTCATGACCTTCGAGCGGGCCACCACCGGTTTCGGCTGGTCACGCCAGGGGCGGAGCACGGTGTTCGGGAGCACCGTCTACACGGTCCTGCCCTGCGGGGCCGACCCAGCACCGGCCCGCGCGTGGGTGGCCGAGACCACCCGCGGGCTGCCCGCGCACGTGGTGGTGAACGCGGGGATCGGCGCCCCGGCCGACCTCGCCGGTCTGACCGCGAGCCGCAGGGAGGCGGACGAGAGCCTCACCCTGCACGCGGCCCGGCCCGAGGGAGCGGCGGTCGCCTACGACGAGTCCTGGGGCGACGTGCTCATCCACCGCCTGCGCATGGCCTCGGCGTCCGGCCGCCGCCCCGCCGACGGCCCGGTGGCCGCCCTGACCCGGCACGACGCCGAGCACGGCACGGACCACGCCCGCACTCTGCGCGCCTGGCTGCGGGCCCAGGGAGACCCCACGGCGGCGGCGCAGGAACTGGGGGTGCACCCCAACACCGTCCGGCACCGGATGCGGAGGATGGCCGAGGTGACCCCGCTCGGCCTGGACCAGCCCGGCATGCGGCTGGCCCTGGCCATCGCGCTGGAGGCCTACGCGCCCGGGGGTTGAGGCGCGGGGCCGGCCCTCCTACCCGTTCTTCACCACGATGGTCTCCACCGTGTTGGCGACGTGCTCGAAGGCGTCGGCGGCGGTCTCCAGCTCCTCGATGACATCCTTGAGCTTGAGCACGGTCAGGGCGTCGTACTCTCCGCTGAAGAGCTTCGCCAGCAGCTTGCGGTAGATGCGGTCGGCCTGGTTCTCCAGCTGGTTGATCTCGATCCAGTAGCGGGTGAGGTCCCGCATACTCCGCAGTCGGGGCATGGCCTCGGCGGTGAGTTCGGCGGCCCGCTCCAGCACCTCGATCTGGTCGATGATGCCCTTGGGCAGCTGTTCCAACCCGTACAGGTTGATGAGATCGACGGCCGCCTCCATGGAGTCGATGACGTCGTCGAGGTTGGAGGCCAGGCGGTAGATGTCCTCACGGTGCAGGGGAGGCGCCGAGCTCTTGTTGAGTCGGCGCATGATCGCGTGGGTGGCGTCGTCACCGGCGTGCTCACAGGCACGCATCTTCTCGGTGATGGCCTCCCTGTCGGCCCCGTCGCTCATCAGCTCCACCAGCAGGCGGGCTCCGATGACCAGGTTGTTCGCCGAGTCGGTGAACAGCTCGTAGTAACTGTCATCACGCGGGCGCAAGCGCAGGCGCACGTCGTTCTCCCGATGGTGCGGTGGTCTTCCTTGGTGGATGTTAAGGGCGCTGACCAGCTGCTTCAGCGCGACAGTGCGGATGCCGCACGTCCGGACCCCGGTCGGGGGAGGCGGGTCCGGGTATGGTCACCCCTCGTTCGTCTGTCTGTGTCGACGCGTGGATCGCCATCTGCGCGGGTCCCCTCGCAATCCTCCCAATCTCGGACGACACCGGGACGGTTCGGGACGCTACCGTGTCCCGCTCCCCCTGGCCAGCGGGGCGTTGAGACACGAATCACTCGATCGCTCGGAGACCAACGGACAGTTCCTGCTGAAACCCCCGATATCCACCTTCGGTCCATTGACCCGTAATAACAAGCACCCCTCGCGTCCACCTTCCTCATGACTCGGGCGCCAGGGCCGTGACCTCGGCGAACCCGCTTCGGTCGGCGGCCCCGCCTAGGATCTCGTCCATGCCTTCAGCCCTGACGCCGAGCGCCGCGCGCCGGTTGCGCGCCGCCCTGGACGACCAGCTCTCCGCCCTGGGCGAACCCGCCTTCGCGGGCACCGACGAGGAAGCCGTCGCGGCGGCCACGCGGGCGGTCCTGCGGGCCGAGGAACCGCACCGTCCCGCGCTGAAGGCCGCCGTCAGGTGCAGTCTGGCGGTCCTGGCGGACCGCGCCCCGGGCCGCAGCCTGGAGGTGCGCGTCCCCCCGTACGGCGCGGTCCAGGTCATCGAGGGGCCCACGCACACCCGGGGAACCCCGCCAGGGGTCGTCGAGACCGACCCCCTCACGTGGCTGAGGCTGGCCGTGGGCGCGGCCGAGTGGGACGACACCCTGCACGACCACGGCGTTCGCGCCAGCGGTGTGCGCTCCGACCTGTCCGCCCACCTGCCGCTGTGGCCGGGCGAGGGGGCGGGGCAGGCGTCCGCCTGACCCCGAGGGGCCACCCTGCGTCGGCCAGCGGCTAAGCTGTGCGTGTGTCGTACTCCGACGGCCGGCTCTCCATGGACCTCGATCCGCTCGAACGCGGCCCGCAGGACGCCTGCGGCGTCTTCGGGGTCTGGGCACCCGGCGAAGAAGTCAGCAAGCTCACCTACTTCGGCCTCTACGCGCTCCAGCACCGCGGGCAGGAATCCGCGGGCATCGCCACGAGCGATGGGGAACGGATCGTCGTCTACAAGGACATGGGACTGGTCTCCCAGGTCTTCAACGAGGCGACGCTCGATTCCCTGAAGGGCCACCTCGCGATCGGCCACTGCCGTTACTCCACCACCGGTTCACCGGTGTGGGAGAACGCTCAGCCGACCTTCTACACCGCGCGTGAGGGAGGTCTGGCGCTCGGCCACAACGGCAATCTGATCAACACCCCGGAACTGGCCGCGATGCTTCCCGACCAACGGCGGGACGCGACCACCGACACCGAGGTGCTCACCAACCTCCTCGCGGCGCGCGCCAGGGAGGGACTCTCCCTGGAGGACGCGGCGCTGGAGCTGCTACCCCAGGTGCGGGGCGCCTTCTCCCTCGTCTTCATGGACGAGAACACCCTCTTCGCCGCGCGTGACCCGCAGGGCATCCGCCCGTTCGTGCTGGGCCGCCTCGGCGAGAACTCCGGCTCCGGCGGGTGGGTGGTGGCCAGTGAGACCGCCGCCCTGGACATCGTGGGCGCCAAGGTGGTCCGCGAGATCGAACCGGGCGAACTCCTGGTGATCGACGGGGACGGGGTCCGTTCCACCCGCTTCGCCCCGGCCAAGCGCAAGGGCTGCCTGTTCGAGTACGTCTACCTGGCCCGCCCGGACACCACCATCAACGGGCGCAACGTGAACTCCACCCGCGTGGAGGTGGGCCGCCGCCTGGCGAAGGAGCACCCGGTCGAGGCCGACCTCGTGATCCCGGTCCCGGAGTCCGGCACGCCCGCCGCGGTGGGTTACGCGGAGGCGAGCGGCATCCCGTTCGCCCAGGGCCTGGTGAAGAACTCCTACGTGGGGCGCACGTTCATCCAGCCCAGCCAGACCCTGCGCCAGCTGGGCATCCGGCTCAAGCTGAACCCCCTGCGGGAGGTCATCGAGGGCCGCCGCCTGGTGGTCGTGGACGACTCGATCGTGCGCGGCAACACCCAGCGGGCGCTGGTCCGGATGCTGCGCGACGCGGGCGCCGCCGAGGTGCACGTGCGCATCTCCAGCCCGCCCGTGCTCTGGCCCTGCTACTACGGCATCGACTTCGCCACCCGCGCCGAGCTCATCGCCGCGAACCTGTCGGTGGAGGAGATCGCCGAGTCGGTCAACGCGGACTCGCTGGCCTACGTGGACCTGGAGGAGCTCATCGCCGCCTCCGAGCAGCCCAAGGACCAGCTGTGCCGGGCCTGCTTCGACGGGGTCTACCCGTTGGAGGTCGACTCCGACGCCCAGGGCAAGTACCTGTTGGAGAAGGCCTGCGGCACCCCCGAGGGCTCCACCCTCGCCACCAGCCAAAAGTAACGCGCGCGGCGGGCCACGGCTCGCCGCGTCCGGCGGGAGCACCCTTCCGGATCCTCCGGCGTGCCCCGGGACGGGGCCCGGAGGCTCGCACAGCAGCGAACACCGCACACACCGAACACGAGGAGAACTCGCGTGGCAGCCGACAGCACAGGGGCGACGGGCGCGTACGCGGCCGCGGGCGTCGACATCGCCGCCGGTGAGCGCGCCGTCGACCTGATGAAGCGTCACGTCGCGCGCACCCGCAGGCCCGAGCAGGTCACCGACGCCAGTGGTTTCGCCGGCCTGTTCCGTCTGGACACGGCCAAGTACAGGGACCCGGTCCTGGCCACCTCCACTGACGGCGTCGGCACCAAGGTCATGCTCGCCCAGCAGATGGACAAGCACGACACCATCGGTATCGACCTGGTGGGGATGGTCGTCGACGACCTGGTCGTCAGCGGCGCCGAGCCCCTCTTCATGACCGACTACATCGCGACCGGCGCCGTGGTGCCCGAGCGGGTGGCCGAGATCGTCGGCGGCATCGCCGAGGGCTGCCACCAGGCGGGGTGCGCGCTCATCGGCGGCGAGACCGCCGAGCACCCGGGCGCGATGGACCCGGAGGAGTACGACCTGGCCGGCGCCGGTACGGGTGTGGTCGAGGGTGACGCCATCCTGGGCCCGGACCGGGTGCGCGAGGGCGACGTCGTGATCGCGATGGCCTCCTCGGGTCCGCACTCCAACGGCTACTCGCTCATCCGCCACATCGTGGACCAGGCCGACCTCGACCTGTACTCCGAGGCACCCGAACTGGGCGGTGTCCTGGGCGAGGTGCTGCTCACCCCGACCCGCGTCTACGCGAAGGACTGCGTGGCGCTGACCTCCGAGGTCGAGGTGCACGCGTACTCGCACATCACCGGTGGTGGTCTGGCCGCGAACCTGTCCCGGTCGCTGCCGGAGGGCCTGGACGCCGAGCTGGACCGCTCCACGTGGGCGCCGTCGCCGGTCTTCGGCTACCTGGCGGAGAAGGGCTCGGTCAGCCGCGAGGACATGGAGGCCACGTTCAACATGGGCGTGGGCATGGTGGCGGTCGTCGCCGAGGACGACGCCGATCGTGCGCTGAGCGTGCTGGCCGGGCGCGGCGTGGAGGCCTGGCGCCTGGGCGTGGTGAAGGGCGGTTCCGGACGGGCCGTGCTGAGCGGCGAGTACCGGAACGGCTAGGCGGGTCGGTTCGCGCCCGAAGGACGCGAACATAGCCGGTGCGAACCACCGCAGTGGTTCGCACCGGCTATATCCACCTGTCCGCGACGACCCCCCGACGGAGAGCCGTGACCGCTACAGGTCAGCGGTTGTTGTCCGAGCGACCCGAAAGACTCGACGGTTCCGACGTCTACTTGTCGGAGTCCGAGTACTTGTCGGCAAGATCCGCGTAGCGGTCGACCAGGTCGTCCTGAGGTTCCGTGTAGGAATCGTCCGGACCCGACGGCCCGGAGGGAGACCCCTCGTCCTCAGCGACACCCAGCTCCGACCGCAGCCGCTCAAGGTCGGTCCCACCGGAGCTGTACTTGAGCTTCCGGGCGACCTTCTGCTGCTTGGCCTTGGCTCGGCCGCGCCCCATTGGCTCGACCCCCTCAACGATTGGGTTCCGACGAACCCCAGATCACTTACTAACCCGCACTACCAGGCTGACGGCCGTCAAACGCGACTGACGTCTGGCGCCAGCTTACGTACACATACAACCGTACCTGGTCGGACCCCACCGTGCCTACGCCACCCGGGTGTGACGGATGTGGTGTGCGCACGGAACCCCTTCCAGCCTGGCCGTTCTCACGGTGAGTGCCAGACGGAACGATCTGTGCCACGATGCGATCGTGCTGCCCTACACCGCCTATCTGCGCGTCTACCAGCCGATCACGGCCTTCTCCCCTCGTGACCGAAGGTACTGGGAGGGGTACGCGGAGTCCGCGGATCGGCCCAAACGCGTGAACGCGCTGGCCGCGGAGCACGCGGAGAGTCTGGGCAGAGCCATCACGACCCCGCCGGTGGTCGCCCCCGCAGAGGAGAGCGGGAACGCCTACCTGCGACGGGTGAGCGAGCGGTTGTACGTCTGCCCCTGGCAGACCCGCCTGCGCTCATGGCGCGCGTTCGGCGAGTTCGCGGAGTCCATGCCGCGTCCGCTGGTCGAGGCGTTCGTCCCCGCGCGGGAGGCCGACCGCGCCGAGACGGGGTACCGGCAGTGGCGCGACTCCGGGGCTCCGGCGCAACCGGGAATCCTGTCGAGCAACTGGACGATCCCGATCCCGTGGTTCGTCGCCTTCGAACCGCAGGAACGCTGCCTGGTCCTCTCCGCAGGGCCCACCAGGGCCCTGCTCTACCTGACCAGCACGGCGCAGGCCAGGCGTCGACTGGACCACACCGCCGCCGTCCTGCGTGAGCGTGTCGGAGAACACGCGGTGTCCACCTCGGCCGAGCAGCTCACGGAGTGGCTGGCCACGACCGCCCACCCCGATTCCCTGCTCGAACTGGACTACGGGGGGCTCCCGCACCTGCTGAGCGACGAGCACCTCAGCGAGGACCACTCCGTGGCCGAGGTGTCCCAGGCCGTGGAGGCGCTCGCCAAGGGCGAGGGGTCGCGGGTGAAGGAACTGCGCGGACGACTCACCCGGCGCTGGAGGTCGGTGCGCGCCCTGGAGCACGCCAACTGACGGTCATGACTCCGTCGAACTTTCATGGACACTTCACACACCCTGTCGCCATCCCTACCGGGGACCGGGCCTTGAGGGGAGGCGCCACGCCGTGTCCCAACCTGGTACACCAGGTTTCTCGGTCGCACGAATCCGTCTTTTCGCACGTGACGACGGCGGGCGGGACCGCCTGACGAGAACACTCCACCAAGCGCCGTGAAACTGGGCATAACGCCCGATAGGGATCGGCGTAGACTGTAGCGAGTCGACCACGGAGAGCACTCAGAGTAACCAGGAAAGCCTTGCCACGCCAGGGATCCGCGTGGCCCGACCCCTCGGGCACAGCGGACCGGCGCCACGCACGCCACCCCGCACCATCCCGTCCCGAACCGCGACCGACCAGGGGCCCACACCCTCCTCCCCCAGGCCCGGACCCCGGGTTTCGGTCAGCCCCGCCCTAGCACTTCGGATTCTCCGGATCGAGAAAAACGAGGCCCGAGAACGAAGTTTTGACCGAATACGCCACATGCCACTAAACGTGTCGCTAGAATCACTTAGCGTGACGCGGCCACGGGCGGCTTTCAACGGCCTCCCACGTGCAAAGTTGCTTGGAGTGGTCGCGCAAACACCTCGGGTGATATCAATAGGACTCAAGTGGGACTATTGGACATCCGGGCCAAGTGCCAGGAATCAGGCTCAAGGATCGGCACACAGATCCAGGAGGAGAGGCCGTACACATGTCGACTCGCACGCCCGAGGCGGAGCCCCTGTTGACCCCCGCCGAGGTTGCCACCATGTTCCGCGTTGACCCCAAGACCGTGACACGCTGGGCCAAGGCGGGCAAGCTGACCTCTATCCGCACCTTGGGTGGCCACCGCCGCTACCGCGAGACCGAGGTCCGCGCCCTGCTGGCCGGAATCCCCAGCCAGCGCACGGAGTGATCTCCCCGGTCTGTGCCGATTCCGGGGGGAACGGCTGGACGCGCTCCGGCTGCTGACAGATTTCTCAGGGCGGGCCACCCAGACGGGGTGGCCCGCCCTCCCTCACCCACCACGCGCCCCACACGACTCGGCGGACCCGGTCACCCACGGCCACCGCCGGGGAATCCCGGTCACTGTCAGTCCTCGATCTGGTCGTCCATAGCGGTGGTCCGCTTGCGCGCGAGGAAGGTCGCCGCGGCCCCGCCGCCGACCGCCACCACCGCGGCGGTGACCAGCGCCGCGAGGGAACTCCCGGTGGTGGCCAGCCGCTGGCTCGCCGCCGTCGTCTCCCGTTCCCCCTCGCCGCGTTCCCCCTCACCGGGCGCGTCCGGCGCGATGTGGGTGGAGCCGATCGCCCAGGCGTCCGCGAAGTCCACCGCGAACGCCCGCGCCTGTTCGGGGTCGCCCACCTGGACCAACACCGAGAGCGAGGAGCGCACGCCCTCGCCCTCCCAGTCCCCGTCCTCGTCGTCGAAGGCGTCGGAGCTGGTCACGAAGCGCACGCTGACGGGCACCTCGGCCAGCGTCCCGCCCTTCTCGTCGAGGATCTCCAGGGTCTCCTCCACCAGGTGATCGCCGTCGAAGTCCACCACCGGTTCACCGAAGGCGGTCAGTTCCCCGTACTCGAAGGACGTCTCCGTCGCACCGTCGTAGGCCGCCGCAGCGCTGGTCCGCACGTCCCTGAGCGTGAACTCGACCGCGTTGGCGTCGGAGGAGACGGTCTCGGAATCCCCTTCGCCCAAGGCCACCACGTCCTCCTCGGTGGGCGTGGCGCCGGGCTCCTCCGAGGGGTCCTGGAAGGGTGTGTCCGGAGTGGGCCGGTCCGACCACCGGGGTTCCGGGGCGCCGGGCTCGCCCTCCTCGGCCGCACCTTCCCCGTCAGCTTCCTCAGCCGGCGGCTCGGTCTCCGTCTCCGGTTCCTCCGAGGGGGTCTCCTCGGCCCCGGCGTCCGGGCCGTCGACCGGGTCGATCATGCCGAGGCCGATCAGGTCGTCGACTCCGATCCGGACCGTCGCGCTCTCCACCACCGACTGGGCCAGGGCGCCCCTGTCGTTGACCAAGGTGCGGCTCTCCCCCTTGACCCGCGTGAACTCGGCCAGTGCTCCCACGACGGGGTCGGCCCCGGCCTCGTCCTCGGTCTCACCGCCGAAGCTGATCGCGGTGGAGTACCCCGAGACGATGTCACCGTCGCCGACCCAGGCCTGTGCGTTGGCCCAGACCAGCTGGTCGGCCGAGGCGGGGAGCGCGGACACGACCCCGAGCGCGCCCAGGGCGGCGAAGAGGGTGCCACCCGCCAGGAGGCGGCGAGCGGACATTCTGGCGGGAGTCACCACAACACTCCTGTTGTTGCTGGGGGATGACCGGCCCTGGGACCGGTCCCGCCCCGGCGCTGTCGCGGCGGAGCGGGGTGTTCCGACCGGCCTGGCGGCCGGGAGCGGTGTTCCGGGGTGGGGCCTCGCGCCCCTTTCCCGGTCGAGGTACGGGTTCGGTGTGGAGTGCCGTGTGCGGGGCGGTCCACACGGCGAGCCTAGTCGCTTGATCACAAAACGGAAACCGTTCTGTCGACGCGGGGGCGGTGGTTCGCGGGCTCCGAGGGGTCGGTGGCGCACCGTTCTGAGCTGGCGGAACGCGGAACCGAAAGGGATGGCGCACCAGGAGGACGTGACAGGTGGGGGGCGTGGGGACCGTGCCAACTCCGGCGCTCGTCCGGACGCGGGAACTCAAAGGGACCCCGTACGTCCTGCTTTGTTGGGGTACGACGGGGTCACGGACTGCCGCTACGTTTGGGGCATGCTCGTCTGCGTACCAACAGGGCGCCGGAGCCGCGCCACCCGCGCTCTGGCCCTGCTCTCGCTCGCCGTCGTCTGGACCGCGGGCTGCTCGTCCCCTGCGGGCGGCGTACCCGGTACCGACCCGACCGCGGCGCCTCCGCTGCCCGGTCCGGAGGACGGGTCCGGTGCCCCAGGAGATGACGGTTCACCCGCTGACGACGAGGCGGTCCCGCCCGGCGGCGGCCCGCTCGGTGACCGGATCGTGGTCATCGACCCGGGTCACAACGGGGGCAACGCCGACGCCCCGAGTGAGATCAACGCGCTGGTGCCCGCCGGACCCGGCGAGAAGGCCTGCGACACCGTCGGCGCCGAGAGCGTCAACGGCTACGCGGAACACGAGTTCAACTGGGACCTGTCACTGCTCGTCCAGGAACGGCTGGAGGCGGACGGCGCCACGGTGATCCTCACCCGCGAGGACAACGAGGGCGTGGGACCGTGCGTCAACGAGCGGGCCGAGATCGCCAACGAGAACGGGGCCGACGTCGCCCTGTCCATCCACGCGGACGGCGGACCCGGTTCGGGACGGGGCTTCCACGTCATCACCCCCGGTGAGGTGAGCGGGTTCACCGAGGAGATCGTCGAGCCGTCCGCTCTCCTCGCCGAGGACATCCGCCGTGAGTACCTCGAGGGCAGCGAGATCCCCTACGCCGACTACCTCGCGGAGGAGGGCCTGGACGAGCGCACGGACCTGGGCGGACTGAACATGTCCACGGTTCCGAAGGTGTTCCTGGAGGCCGGGAACATGCGCAACACCGACGACGCCGAACTCCTGGAGGACGCCGAGTGGCGTGAGCGCGCCGCCGACTCCATCGCCCGCGGGCTGGCCACCTACCTCCTGCGCCGGTAGGAGCGGACCCGGACGCAAACAGGGCGGGCCCCGGGGATCCCTCCCCGGGGCCCGCCCCGGCGTCGGTCGGACCGAACCGTCCGCGCCGCTCATCTCACACGGCCCGGACGGTGTCGGAACCGGACCGGCTAGCCCTCGTTGGTCTCGGGGGCCTCTTCACCGCTCTTCTTCTTGCGACGCGCCAGGTAGGCGGCGGCGCCACCACCGGCGGCGATCGCGGCACCGGCAGCGATCAGACCGGCGATCGGCGAACCGGTCTTGGCCAGGGGCTGGGCGTCCTTGGCCTCCGTCTTCGGGACGGTGTCGGTGTCGCGCTCCTTGACCGGCGGGTTCTTGGCGTCGTCGTCGCCACCGTCCTCGCCACCATCGTCGACCGAGCCGGTGGTGATGCCCGCGGCGCTCTCGGCGATCAGGAAGCCGGAGACGATCTCGTCGCCGACGCTGAAGGTGATGTACATGTCGGTGACGGCGTCGTTCCAGACGAACCCGGCGTCCTCGGTCTCGAAGACACCGCTGACGGGCTCAAGCGACACCTGGAGCTCGACGGTCTCGTCCTCGACCTGGGCCTGGAGCGTGGACTCGCCGAGGACCCCGGCGTCGAAGCCGTGGTTGACCGAACCGTCCCAGCCCTGGCTGGTGGAGACGCTCGCACCGTTGATGGTGGCCTCGAGCAGGATCTCGCCGCCGTTGTCGACCAGCTCGGAGTTTTCCTCGTCGAGCTCGATGACGTCGGCGGAGGCCGTGGTGTTCTCGTTGTCCTCGTCGTCGTCACCGTCCTCGGCGGGGTCGGCGGGCTCGTCGGACGGCTGCTCGTTGGGCTGCTCGGTCGGCTGGTCCGTGGGCTGGTCGGTGCCGCCGTCGTCCGGGACGTCGGTGTCACCCCCGCCGTCACCGGCCTCCGTGGTGTCGTCACCTTCGGGGGCGTCGTCGTCGCCCTCGTCTTCGGCGGCCTCGGTGTCCTCGTCGTCCTCGTCCGGGGTCTCCTCGTCCTCGTCCGCGTCGTCCTCGGGGTCGAGGATTCCGGGGAGGTCGGCCTCGGTGATGACGATGCGGGCGGTGTCCACGACGGCGGTACCGGTGGCTCCGCTGGAGTTGACGGTGGCGGTGGTGGTGCCCTCAACGGTCAGCCAGCTGCCGATGGCGCCGCTGAAGGAGTCCGAGACCGTCTGGTCCTTGGTGATGTAGGTCTGCGTGGGGCTGGAGGCGCCCAGGGCCGAGGCGTAGCCCCACCCGTAGGTGTCGGCGTGGGCGGGCGAGGCGGCAGCCAGGGTGAGGGCGCCCAGCGCGGCGAAGGCGGCACCGCCCTGGAGCACGCGGCGTGCGGAGATTCGAGAAGCGTTCTTCAAGATCAATCCTCGTTTGGATCATCCAGGCCCACATGAGTCGGGGCCAGGCCTGGTCTGGGCTTCCACCGCCGGAACACAAAGGCGGGAAGTCTCGGAACGCGGAATCACGGACCAGGGTCGAATGGGGGACGGCCAAGGCACACAGAAGCCCGTGACCTGCGGAAATAGAGAGCGTGCACGGTTTCGGCCCGCAGAGGGCAAGAGCCGGAAGAACCGGCCGAGTTGCTTTCCATTCCCTATGGAGACAATACAGTCACCACAAAGATCAAATACATGATCACTGATATCGAAAAGGTCACGATGGATCTTCGAACGCACTGAGTAATCGCCATCGACAATTCCAGTCATTCTTTTTGGTTCCGGTAAACCTTCACCGGAATGGGGCGTCTTACAAGGAAGACCGCGCCCGAGAGGACGCCTGGTCACGGCCGGAGTCACGTCCACACCCGGCCAGAACCACCGGTCGTGTGGCGCACGCCACGTCCACTCGGCATAATGCAGGCCATGAGTCTCCCCCGGCCCTTCCGCGCCCGCGTTCTGTTCGAGTCCCCACGCGGCAGAGGACGCCTGCGGGCCACCTCCCGCCGAACACCGGCGTCCGACCGGGCGGCCCCGGACTCACACGCGGATGCGTGATACCGCACCTACGAACCTCGTGAACTGCACAATGGGGACCATGCCTCTGACACCGGCGGACATCCGCAACAAGAAGTTCCACACGGTGCGTCTGCGCCCGGGCTACAACGAGGAGGACGTCGACGCGCTCCTCGACCGGATCGAGGCGACACTGGTGGCGCTGGAGGGCGGTCCGCGCACGGGCCCGTTGCTCACCGCGGACGAAATCCGCAACTCCCGGTTCCGCACCACCCGGATGAGCCCCGGCTACCGCGAGGACGAGGTGGACGACTTCCTCGACCTCGTCGTCGCCGACCTCGCCGGACGCGGCCTGGGCCAGCCCGCCTCGCCGCCTCCCCTGCCTCCGGGTGCAGGCCAGGCCGACCCCGGACAGCCCCACCCCGGCCAAGGGCAGGGGTACGCGGACCCGAACCGGACCGACCTGCCGTCCGACGGTCCGGGGATGGCTCCCCGGGACATCAGGGAGAAGCGCTTCGCCACCACCCGGCTGACCACCGGCTACAACGAGCAGGAGGTGGACGACTTCCTGGACCGCGCCGAGTACAGCCTGGAGGTCCTCCTCCAGGGGCGCCCGGACCGGGCCACGCTCACCTCCGCCGAGGTGGAGCGGGTCCAGTTCGCCACCACACGGGCCCGCCCCGGGTACGACCCGGCGCAGGTGGACCAGTTCCTGGACGAGCTCGCCGAGGAGTTCCGCCGCCACGAGCGCTCCTGAGCCCGGACACGCCGCCCCCGCCACACCACACAAAGGAAAGCGGAAAGTAATATTTGTGCACAGGGAGTAGTCATTCCCTGTCAAGGGCGGCCCGAGGGGAGCAGTATGCGACATTCCATGCCGTCTTGGGGTACCTCCCCGACGAGCACGGTCCAGGGGATTCCAAGCTGCACCACCATCCCCGGACCGTGGCCCGCGCCCCGGCCGCCCTCTCCGCGTGGGCACGCGGCCGACCCGTACCCGACCGACGCCGACACCGACGAGGAGGTCGTCCCGGCCTCGGCACACCCGTGGGAGAGACCGCTGCTCGCGCTCAGCATGACGGTGACGCTGGCCCTGGCGGTGATGCTGGTGAGGCTGGTGTGGTCAGCCTCGGGTTCCCTGCTGTGGACGGCCCTGGCGCTGGCCACGCTGCCGTTCGTGTGCTGGTCGGCACGTGGTCTCCGGTACGCCCGTGAGCGCGCGGAGTCGGTCCGGATCTCGCCCACCCAGTTCCCCGAGGCGTACCGGGTGGTGGTCTCGCTGGCCCGGGACATGGGGCTGGCCCGCCCCCCGGAGGCGTACGTCCGCCCCGGCCCGGTCTCTGCTCACGCGGACGCCGCCGCCCACGGACTCCGGCGCTACCTGGTGCTGCCGGACGCCCTGCTCGACGACAGGGGCCTCCCGCGCGACCGGGAGGCCCTCGCCTTCCTCGTCGCCCACCAGGTGGGTCACCTCGCCGCCGGGCACACCGGCTACTGGCGGCGGGTGGCCACCCTAGGCGCGGACCTGGTCCCCGGCCTGGGCTCGGCGCTGTCCCGGGCCTGCGAGTACACGGCCGACAACCACGCGCACGCGCACGTTCCCGAGGGGTCCCACTCGGTGCGGCTCTTCGCCGGTGGCCCCACCCTGTATACGCGAGTGAACCTGGGCGAGATGGCCGCCCGGGCACGCACGGACCGAGACTGCTCGCTGATCCTCTACCACCTGCTCTCGCGGCGCCCCAGCAACACCCGCAGGATGGCCGCCCTGCGCGACCGCGACCGCCGCGGCCGGGTGTTCCTCTAGGCAGCGCCCCTGGCCGCCTTCACAGGTGCCATCGGCGCGAACGGCCGCGCTGCGAGCGGTCTGAGGGCGGCGCGAGGACACGCCGCCCGCGGAACTCCCTCCGCTGGGGGCACAGGCGCGCGACGATCGCACCACAGCGCCCCGACCAGGGTGTTCTCGACGAAAAGCGACCCGTGCCACCTCCCGGAGACTTGACGTGTTCGAACACCTGTTCGATACACTGTTCCTTGTGAGTCTCCTGAACGAACAGATCGACGTCCGTTCCACCGACCGTGGACACCCCGCCAAGTTCACGTGGCGCGGCCACACCTTCCGCGTGCGCCGGATCATCGGCGACTGGCCCGCCCGGCCCGGGGCCCCGGGCGTACCGGCCACCCACATCCACCTGCTCCGCGTCTCCGCGGAGTCCGAGACCGGGCACCCCAGCATCATCGACATCTCCCGGGACGCCGCCTCGGACCGCTGGACCATGCGGCGCCAGTGGGGCTGACCGGCCCACCGGACGCGACCCCGGGTCCGACCGAGTCCCCGGGTGGCCCGCCGGGCCGAGACCCGGCGGGCCTGCCCGTCTCAGGCCCAGAGTTCGACTGCGTGCGCCCCCACCAGGTCACGAGCCCGTTCCGCGAACGCGTGCGCGGGCATCGGGTCCAGGCGACGGCCGTCCCGCAGCCGCACGGCCACGGTGTCCTCCACGGTCTCCCTCGCACCAATCACCACCTGGTAGGGCACCAACCGGGCCGCCCTGATCCGCGCGCCCAGACTGCCGCGTTCCGGTGGGGCGACCTCCGCGCGCAGTCCCAACTCCGCGCACCGGTCCACCAGCCGGGCCGCGTCGGCGACCTGCTCTCCGGAGACTGGCACGGCCACGACCTGCACCGGTGCGAGCCAGGCTGGGAACGCGCCGCCGTGCACCTCGATCAGATGGGCCACCGCCCGTTCCACACTGCCGATCACGCTCCGGTGCACCATGACCGGCCGGTGCCGCGCCCCGTCAGCGCCGACGTAGGCCAGATCGAACCTTTCCGGCTGGTGGAAGTCCACCTGGACGGTGGAGAGGGTGAACTCCCGCCCCGCGGCGTCGGTGAACTGCACGTCGATCTTGGGGCCGTAGAAGGCCGCCTCGTCCTCGGCCCGTTCGTAAGCCATCCCCGATCGGTCCAGGGCCTCAGCGAGGAGTTCGGTGGACCGGCGCCACAGGTCCGGAGCGTCCACGTACCTGCCGTTCGGACCGGGTAGGGACAGCCGGTGGCGGGACGCCACGATCCCCATGGCCGCGTGCGCCCGCCGCACCAGTTCCAGTGCCGCCACCACCTCGTCCACGACCTGTTCGAGAGCGCAGAAGACGTGGGCGTCGTTGAGCTGGATCGCGCGGACCCGGCCCAGCCCGCCCAGGACCCCGGACCTCTCTGACCGGTACATGCCGCCGATCTCGGCTATGCGCAACGGGAGCTCGCGGTGGCTGCGCGAGCGGGAACGGTAGATCACCGCGTGGTGCGGGCACAGGCTCGGCCTCAGCACGAGCTGTTCGTCACCGCCGCCCAGGTCCATCGGCGGGTACATGTCGTCGCGATAGTGCGACCAGTGACCGGAGATCTCGTACAACTCGCGTTTGCCCAGGACCGGCGAGTACACGTGCTGATAGCCCGCGCTCCGTTCGGCGGCCCGGACGTACTCCTCCAGGGCGTGCCGCACGGCGGCTCCGTGCGGCAACCAGTAGGGCAGGCCGGACCCGATCAGCGGATCGGTGCCGAAGAGCTCCAGCTCACGGCCGAGCCTGCGGTGGTCGTGTCGAACAGTCATCTCGTTCCTCCTCGTGTGGGGACGAGTGACCGCAAGACGAAGGCCCCGGGGCACTCGCCCCGGGGCCTGTCGAAAACTCGGTTCAGCGCGCCGGGACTGGTTCCGGCGTCGTCGTCACTGCGGCGCGCTGCATGTCGGTCACCGTATCAGCGCTCGTAGTACGGTTCACCGTCGTCGCTGCGGGCCCAGCGGACACGTTCCAGGATGCGTTCGGCCATGGGCGGCATCTCGGACTCGGCGAACCAGTCCACGTCCAGGCTCTCGTCACCGTCGACCCGGGGCCGCCCGCCGACCGGACGGCACCGGAAGGCGAGGTCGAGGAACTGCACCCGGTCGCCGTTGGGGTAGGTGTGCGGTTCCTGACCGATCACGGTGACCAGTCGGTCCACCTCGACCCGCACACCGGTCTCCTCCCACACCTCGCGGACCACCGCCTGCGCGGGCTGCTCCCCCGGTTCGAGGATGCCGCCGGGGGTGGCCCAGCGCCCGTCGTCGGAACGCTGGTGCAGGAGCACGCGCCCGTCGTCGTCGAGCACCACACCGGTCACCCCCACCAGGGGCAGGAGGGAGTGGCCGACGTGCTCGCGCAACTGGGTGACGAAGTCCGGAACGGGCATGGCACCGACACTAACGCCGAACCGGGCGGGTCCGGCTGATCAACCACGCCCACGGCGGAGTTCGGCGTACTCGTGGTCCAGGACCGACATCAGGACCGCGTCGTGCCAGGCGCCGTCCCAGCGCAGGTGCTCGCGCCACACTCCTTCGCGGACGAAACCCGACCTGGCGTAGGAGCGCTCGGCGTGGGTGTTGAAGGCGAACACCTCCAGGGCCACACGGTGCAGACCGGCGGTCTCGAAGGCGTACTCCAGGACCAGGTCGGTGGCCTCCGTTCCGAAGCCCTGGCCGGTGACCGCCATGGAGCCGAGGGCGATCCGGTAGTGCGCTTCCGCGTTGTCCGGGTCCAGTTCGATGAGCGCGCACTCCCCGAGGACCGCGCCGTCCGCCCGCGCGCGAATCACCCAGTCGGCCCGGTCGTGTCGGTGCTCACGCGCCGTGAACACTCGGAGCAGCTCCTCGGCGTCGAACTCCCGGTGGGTGCCAGTGAGCCTGCGGACCTGCGGGTCCATGTCCACCAGGCCGGGGATGAGCTCGTGCGCGTTGACGGCTCCGAGCGGTTCGAGCCGGACCCGGTCACCGCAGAGGGAGGGCTGGTCGCGGAAGACGTCGGGAGGCACCATGATGGGAATCCAACCAGCGCCCCCACACGCGGGCAACGGGTTTTCGAACGGGGGGTACGGGTGGCGGCCGGTACGGGCACGGCGGGTCTGCACACCATTCGCGAGAACAACCTCCGGGCCGTGCTGAGGACCGTCCGCGCGCTCTCCCCGTGTTCGCGCGCCGCCGTCGCCACGGCCACCGGGTTGAACAAGACCACCGTGTCCAGCCTGGTCACCGACCTCATGGACCGCGGCCTGGTCAGGGAGACCGGGCAGACCCCACAGGGTCGGGTGGGCCGCCCCGGCGTCCTGCTGGCCCTGGACGACCGCTCCGTGGCCGCCGTCGGCGTGGAGGTGAACGTCGACTACCTCTCGGTGGTGGCCGTGGACCTGGTCCACCGGGAACTGGCGCGAGGGCACGTGCCGCTGGACGCCCGTTCCGCCGGGGCACACGCCTGCGCGGACCGGATCGCGACCGCCCTGCGCGAGGTCACCGAGGAACCCGCGATGAAGGGCCGCACGGTGGTCGGGGTGAGCGTCGCGGTGCCCGGGCTGATCGACGCCCCCTCGGGCACGGTGACACGGGCACCCAACCTGGACTGGCGGAACATCCCCCTCCGCGACCTCCTGCGCACCAGGTTGGAGGGTTCGACTCTGGCGGAGGCCACCGTCCTGGTCGACAACGACGCCAACCTCGGCGCCATGGCCGAGTACCGGTTCGGTTCCCTGGCCGGTCTCGGCGACCTCGTGTACGTGACCGGTGAGGTGGGGATCGGTGCGGGCGTGCTGACCGGGGGCGAGCTGCTGAGGGGAGCGGGCGGCTTCGCCGGGGAGATCGGCCATCTGGAGCTGACCGCCGACGGCCCGGAGTGCTCCTGCGGGCGACGGGGCTGCCTTGAGGCGTTGGCCGGGATCGGGGCGATCCTGCGCGCCGCCCTGCCCGATCTGGTCGCGAACCGCCCCCTGAACGGCGGGGACGTCGCGGACCTGGTGGACACCGTGGTGGCCCGCGCGTCGGCGGCCGACCCGACCGCCGTCGACGCCCTGGAACGGGCCGGAACCTGGTTGGGGCGCGGGGTGGCGACCCTGGTCAACGTGGTCAACCCCGGGGCCGTGATGGTGGGCGGGTACTTCGTGCCGATGGCCCCGTGGCTGCTCCCCGCCTGCCGCGCGCAGGCCCGGGCCCGGTCCTTCGCCCCCGAGGCGGGCGGGTGCCGGGTGGAGCCCTCCGACCTCGGCATGAGCGCCGCCTCACGGGGTGGCGCCGCCGTGATGATCCACGGCCTGGACTCGGGTGACCTGCCGCTGCCATAGGCGGAACGGCGGGACGTCGGGGCCCTCCCCTGCGGGCTCCCGGCCTGGTCGATTCGCTGGAGCCCGGCCGGCTCGTGCTGTACCCCGACCTCCACCACGACGCTCCCTGGCCCGTTGGACGGTCGGAGATCCACCGCCGACGATCCGGGCCGACCTCGACCAGGCGTGCGCGACACCCGGGCTGGACGAAACGACCCGTTGACAATTAGTTGTGACTCTAGACAAACTGGCCGGGTCCGATGCCCTCCACGGACCGACCCCCCAGGAGCACACATGACCGACCTCCGCCCCACACCCGAGGACCGCTTCACCTTCGGCCTGTGGACCGTGGGCTGGCGCGGCGTCAACACCTTCGGCGACCCGGTCCGCCCGGTCCTCGACCCGGTGGACGCCGTGCACCGCCTCGCGGACCTCGGCGCCTACGGCATCACCTTCCACGACGACGACCTCGTCCCGCCTGGCAGCACCTCCGCTGAACGGGAGGAGATCCTCCGGCGCTTCCGGGGTGCACTCGACGAGACCGGGCTGCGGGTGCCGATGGTCACCACCAACCTGTTCAGCCATCCGGTCTTCCGGGACGGCGGGTTCACCTCCAACAGCAGGGACGTGCGCCGCTACGCACTGCGCAAGGTCATCCGCAACATCGACCTCGCGGTCTCCCTCGGCGCGCGGACCTTCGTGTGCTGGGGCGGCCAGGACGGTGCCGAGACCGAGGCGGGCAAGGACCACCGCGCGGCCCTCGACCGCCTGCGCGAGGCCTTCGACCTCCTGTGCTCGTACGTGCTTGAACAGGGGTACGACCTGCGCTTCGCCATCGAACCCAAGCCCAACGAACCGCGCGGCGACGTGCTGCTGCCCACGGTCGGCCACGCCCTCGCCTTCATCGAACGGCTGGCCCACCCGGAGATGGTGGGGGTCAACCCGGAGGTCGGCCACGAGCAGATGGCCGGTCTGAACTTCGCGCACGGGGTCGCCCAGGCGCTGTGGGCGGACAAGCTCTTCCACATCGACCTCAACGGACAGCGCGGAGTCAAGTACGACCAGGACCTGCGCTTCGGCGCGGGCGACGTCAAGGAGGCCTTCTTCCTCGTCGACCTGCTGGAGCGGTCCGGGTACGAGGGTCCGAGGCACTTCGACTTCAAGCCGCCCCGCACCGAGGACGTGTCCGGGGTGTGGGAGTCGGCGGCTGGCTGCATGCGCAACTACCTGATCCTCAAGGAGAGGGCCGCCGCCTTCCGCGCCGACCCGGAGGTGGCCGCCGCGCTGGCCGAGTCCCGGGTCGCCGAGCTGTCCGAACCCACGCTCTCGCACGGGGAGAGCGTGAAGGACCTGCTCGGGGAGGAGCTGGACCTGGAGGCGGTGGGGCCACGCGGGTACCACTTCGAGCGGCTGGACCAGCTCGCCCTGGACCACCTCTTCGGCGTGCGCTGACTGGGGGGCGCCCCCGGCGGACCGGGGCGTCCGCCCCGGGGGCGCGGGGTCTCGGAGCGTTATCCGGGCAGTCGCAGATCAGCCGCCGACAGTCCCCGGGGCCTCTTCCTGGACGGCGGCGCGCTCATCGTAGAGCCGCGCGAAGTCCCGCGCCCGCTGGCGGTAGCGCTTCGTCCAGGGTCCGAGGAAGAGCAGGTACGCCACGAACAGCAGGGTGAACGTCGCGGTGAAGAAGAAGTCAAAATCCATGCCGCTGAGCAGGTAGTTCATGATCGTCAGCGCACCGAACATCACCAGTCCGACCGCGCTCAGCACGTTGACGGTCTTCGGGGAGTTGATCTTCGCCTCCGCCTGAGCGGCGACCACCCGCGCGATCCGGTTGACCTCGTCCCGCTCGTGGAGACCACCACGGCGCAGCTGACGCTTCGCCTCCAGCAGGTCCACCGGGTCAGTGTCCGGATGCAGGGTCGAGGTGCCGAGGGTCCGGCGCAGGAACTTGGGCATCAGCCACACCATCAGGGCGCCGATGACCACGACGGGGGCTGCCGCACCGAGGAGCACCGGGACGAACGCCGTCCAGTCGTCGAGCAGGATCACGCAGAGAACGAGTGGCGGGAGCAGCGCCATGAGAAGGACGGCCGACATGACCCTGACGGCGTAGGCACGCGGGTTGTTCTGCGCGTAGACCTGCATCTGGCCGAACAGGGCCCTGGGATGTCGGCGAGCGGACCGGGGGTGTGTCGTGTGCTCGTTCATGCCGAACCCACTACCCCGAATTCTCGTTACCAATCCGAGACCCCTTGGTGGGGCCCCGATGACTGACCGCCGCGCGCCCCCGTGGCGGCGAAGGCCTCGACCACGGCCCGGGCTCTCCGCTTGGACCTGAGGTCCTGGGGGACGGCCAGGGTCACCAGGACCACCACGAAGAAGCCCACCGCGAGGAAGAACGTGGACGCGGCGCCCCAGAAGCCGAGGGAGGCGTACCGGTCGAGGGCCAGGAACAGGTTGAACCCGGCCAGGACGCACAGTCCCAGCGTCGTCGGCCACATCCGCTGCCCCCGGACCTGGGCGGCCAGAGCCGCGGCGATCCGGTCGACGGCGGGGACGCCGGTCAGCGTTCCCGCGCGGAGTACCCTCCTCGCGGCGCGCAGGTCGGCGGGACGGGTGCCAGCGGGGAGTTCGACCCTGGACGGCGCCAGGCTCAGGAGAGCGGTGAGCCCCACCACGAAGAGCGGGAGGCCCACGACCCCTCCGAACAGGACCAGGGTGATGCGAGCGGCCGCGGAGAGATCGAGGGCGAAGACGAAGCCCAGGAGGACGGTCAGGAGGAAGAGCAGCGCGATGCTGATCCCGGCCACACGTACGGCGTGACGCGGATCGTTCAGGGCGCGGACCTGGAAGCGGATCAGGGGATCGAGGAGGCGGCTGGGGGACCTGGGGGAGGGATGTGCGTCGTTGATGGCTCCATTGTCCCCCAGAGAACGGGGACGCACGGAGTTGTCCACAGGGCGACCTCACCACCCCGCTTCGGGGCGGTCATGGCCGGGCGACACCCGATCCTCTCCGGGCAGGGCACCGCGCCTGCCGGAGGAGGGCACGGGAGAGGAGGGGCGTCAGCGGCTGTCACGGTCCCGGGAGGGGATCCACGGAACCCTGTGGACCACTAACCAGCCTGGCGTTTGGCCTCCAGGGCCTCCATCGCCGCGACGGCGGTGGCGACGGTCTGGTGGACCGGAACCTGCCGGTGCAGGCCGACCAGTCGGACGACCTTGGTGACGCGTTCGTTCAAAGCCGCCAGAGACAGGGAACCGTCCAGCTCACGGACGTTCCGATAGGCGTTGATGATGACGTTCAGCCCGCTGGAGTCCATGAAGTCCAGGGCGGACAGATCCAGGATCAGCCACGGACCGTGGTCCTCGATCGCGGTCTTGATGTGTTCCTGGAGGTCGGCGGCGGTCGCGATGTCGAGTTCTCCCTCGATCGCGACGATGACGCTGCGGCTCTCGAACCGCGTGCTCAGTCCAAGCCTGTGCACGTTCACTCCTCCCGGCCCCACGTTCAGATGGTGAGGGGTCCCTCGCTTAACCATACGCAGCCCGACCGGGAACGACTACCGGACCCGGCTCCACTCCCACAGAGCCGGTCCGGTGAGGGGAGACACTTGCGCGCCCGAGCGGCCTGGTAAGTCGTTGGACACACACGGTATAAGCGAACCGCTCCCACGGGAATGGCATCGGGGAAGAAATTTTCGCCTCATGGGCAAGAACCCCCTCCCCCATGGGTGATATCTCCCGTTCACCCTGGGTCATATCACGACATGGAACCCGGTCTTGCTTCGTACCCGTCAGGCGTCGTCACCGTCATTCGAGGGCCGGTCACGCCCCGTTCGCCGCTTCGAGTCGTTGTCACCCTGAGTGAAGGAGTCCAGCAGGGACCGCGCGGCCAGGGTGGCGGTGGTCTCACCCGAACGCACCCGCGACTCCATCGTGGGGATGAGGTCGGCCACATCCGCGTCCCGCAGGAACGTGTCCATGAGCTGGTCCCGCACCTGGTCCCACATCCAGCTCACGCCCTGGGCACTGCGACGGTCGGCGAGGGCGCCGTCGCGCTCCAGCACGCGCCGGTGTTCGAGCACGGTCTCCCACACCTCGTCCAGCCCGTCTCCGGTCAGTCCGCTGCACGTCAGCACCGGCGGGCGCCACTCGGGGTGGACCGGCTGGAGCAGGCGCAGGGCGCGGGAGAGCTCCCGGCCGGCCTTGCGGGCGTCGTCGGCGTGCGGGCCGTCGGCCTTGTTGACCGCGACCACGTCCACGAGTTCCAGGACGCCCTTCTTGATGCCCTGGAGCTGGTCACCGGTGCGGGCCAGCGTGAGGAACAGGAAGCAGTCCACCATGGCGGCGACGGTGACCTCGGACTGGCCGACCCCCACTGTCTCGACCAGAACGACGTCGAACCCGGCCGCCTCCATGAGCAGCATGGTCTCCCTGGTCGCGCGTGCCACCCCGCCGAGGGTGCCCGCCGTGGGAGAGGGCCGGATGAAGGCGTCGGGGTCCACCGCGAGGTCGGCCATGCGGGTCTTGTCGCCCAGGATGCTGCCGCCGGTGCGGGTGGAGGACGGGTCGACCGCGAGCACGGCCACCCGGTGTCCGCGCGAGGTGAGCCGGGTGCCGAGCGCGTCGATGAAGGTCGACTTGCCCACGCCGGGCACCCCGGTGATGCCCACCCGCTGGGCCTTGCCCGTGTGCGGAAGCAGGCGCACCAACAGCTCCTGGGCGGCGCGCGCGTGGTCCGGGCGGCGCGACTCCACGAGGGTGATCGCCCTGGCCAGGGTGGGCCGGTGCCCGGACAGCACCCCCTCCGCCAAGGCGTCCACGTCCACCGGACGCCTCCCGCGCACCGCCACGTCCACTCCCCCTCCCGGCCGGAACCCGACCGCTCGCACTCCGGCCGGGCCGCTGCGGCCCGCCGCGCTGAACAGCTACCCCCGGCGCCCCGCGCCCTCCGGGTCCAGCCGATCCTCCAGCTGGTCGAGGAGGTCGATCGCGGCCTCCGCGATCACCGTTCCGGGCGGGAAGATCGCCGACGCCCCGGCGGCGCGGAGCTCGTCGAAGTCGCCGGGCGGGATCACCCCGCCCACCACGATCATGATGTCCTCGCGGTCGAGGGCGGCCAGTTCCTCACGCAACGCGGGCACCAGGGTGAGGTGTCCGGCCGCCAGTGAGGAGACGCCGACCACGTGGACGTCGGCCTCCACCGCCTGGACGGCGACCTCGGCGGGGGTCTGGAACAGCGGGCCCACGTCCACGTCGAAACCGAGGTCGGCGAAGGCGGTCGCGATCACCTTCTGCCCCCGGTCGTGGCCGTCCTGGCCCATCTTCGCCACGAGGATGCGTGGACGGCGCCCCTCGGCCTCGGCGAACTCGTCGACCCGGGCGATCACCCGGTCCATCAGTCCGGCGGCGTCGGAGCTACCGGCCGCCTCGTTCCTGTACACACCCTGAATCGTACGGATCTGGCCGGAGTGACGGTTGAAGACCTTCTCCATGGCGTCGGAGATCTCCCCGACCGTCGCCTTCGCACGGGCCGCGTCGACGGCGGCCGCGAGCAGGTTGTTCGTGAGGGACTCGTCCGCCCTGGACTCCCGTCCCGCCGCCTCGGTGAGGGCGTCCAGAGCCGCGCGCACCTCCTGGTCGTCGCGCTCCTCGCGCAGGCGCCGCAGCTTGTCCAGCTGCTCGGTGCGGACCCTGGAGTTCTCGACCTTGAGGACGTCGATCTCGTCCGCCGAGTCGGGCCGGTACTTGTTGACCCCGATCACCGGTTGGCGCCCCGAGTCGATGCGCGCCTGCGTGCGGGCGGCCGCCTCCTCGATGCGCATCTTGGGCAGCCCGGCGTCGATCGCGGCGGCCATGCCCCCGGCCTTCTCGACCTCCTGGATGTGCCCCCACGCCTTCTCCGCGAGCTGCTGGGTGAGTCGCTCCACGTAGTAGCTCCCACCCCAGGGGTCGACCACGCGGGTGGTGCCCGACTCCTGCTGCAACAGCAGCTGGGTGTTGCGGGCGATGCGCGCGGAGAAGTCCGTGGGCAGGGCGAGCGCCTCGTCCAGGGCGTTGGTGTGCAGCGACTGGGTGTGGCCCTGGGTGGCGGCCATGGCCTCCACGCAGGTGCGCGCGACGTTGTTGAACACGTCCTGCGCGGTGAGGGACCAGCCGGAGGTCTGGGAGTGGGTGCGCAGGCTCAGTGACTTGGCCTTGGCCGCGCCCAGGTCCTTGACCAGGCGGGCCCACAGCAGACGGGCCGCGCGCAGCTTGGCGACCTCCATGAAGAAGTTCATCCCGATCGCCCAGAAGAACGACAGCCGGGGGGCGAACGCGTCCACGTCCAACCCGGACCTCTGACCCGCCCGGATGTACTCCACCCCGTCGGCGAGGGTGTACGCCAGCTCGAGGTCGGCCGTGGCCCCGGCCTCCTGCATGTGGTAGCCGGAGATGGAGATGGAGTTGAAGCGCGGCATCCGCTGCGAGGTGAAGGCGAAGATGTCGGAGATGATCCGCATCGACGGCTGCGGCGGATAGATGTAGGTGTTGCGGACCATGAACTCCTTGAGGATGTCGTTCTGGATGGTCCCCGACAGCTTCTCGGGGGACACACCCTGCTCCTCGGCGGCGACGATGTACAGCGCCAGGACGGGCAGCACCGCGCCGTTCATGGTCATGGACACGCTCATCCGGTCCAACGGGATGCCGTCGAACAGCTGGCGCATGTCGTAGATGGAGTCGATGGCCACGCCCGCCATGCCGACGTCACCGGCGACCCGGGGGTGGTCGGAGTCGTAGCCGCGGTGGGTGGCCAGGTCGAAGGCGACCGAGAGGCCCTTCTGCCCGGCGGCGAGGTTGCGGCGGTAGAAGGCGTTGGACTCCTCGGCGGTGGAGAAGCCCGCGTACTGGCGGATGGTCCACGGCTGGTTCACATACATGGTCGGGTAGGGCCCGCGCAGGTACGGCGGCACACCCGGGAGACCGTCCACGAAGTCCAGGCCCTCGCGGTCGGCGGGCGTGTAGAGCGGTCTGACCCCGATGCCCTCGGGGGTCTCCCACTCCAGGGCGTCCGCGGCCTTGCCGGTGGTCTCCTCCAGGGCGCGCCGCCAGTCGGCCGCGCCCTGGTCGGCGCCGGTGAAGGCGGGGAGACGGGGGTCGACGGTGGAGAAGTCGGGAATCATGCCCTCGCCCCCTGGGTGGAGTCGTTCGCGGCGGTCGGCGGGTCGGTGAGGAGCACGTCCACCAGGTCGGTGAGCAGGGCGACGGCGTCACAGCCCCTGTGGGCGAAGGCGTCCACCCCGGCCTCGCGGTAGGAGTCGCGGGGCGCCCCGGCGAGCAGGACGCGGCGGGCCCCGACCCCCTTGAGCGCGCGGGCGACGTCCTCGGCGTGTTCACCGTAGAGCCGGTCCGAGGAGCAGATCACGGCGACCCGGCTGCCGGAGTCGGCGAAGGCGCGCGCGGCCGAGGCCGGGTCGTCGATCGGCCCCGGGTCCTTGGCCTCGATGCCCCCGGCGGCGAGGAGGTTGGTGGCGAAGGAGGCGCGCGCGGTGTGCGCGGCGACGGGCCCGAGGGTGACCAGGAACGCGGCGGGCCGGTGGCCGGTCGCGGCGGTGTGGGCGTCGGAGCGGTCGCGCAGGCTCTCGTAGTCCTGGGCGTAGCGGCGGGCCGGGAAGCCCCCGTGGACCGGTGCCCGGCGGGCCGGGTCGGGGGCGCGGACCAGGGGTTTCTCGTGCGGGTCGGGGAACTCGCTGACCCCGGTGAGCGGGGCCGTCCGGCGGGCGAGGTCGTGGCGGCGGCGGTCCCACACCTGGTCCACGGCCGCGCGGAGTTCACCGTGCGCGATCGCCGCGCCGATACCCCCGGCGCGCTCCAGTTCCTGGAAGAAGCCCCATCCGGCGCCGTAGAGGTCCCGGGTGAGGGCCTCCACGTAGAAGGAGCCCCCGGCCGGGTCGACGACCCGGGCCAGGTGGGACTCCTCGATCAGGAGCGACTGGGTGTTGCGCGCGATGCGGCGGGCGAAGTCGTCGGGCAGGCCCACGGCGGAGTCGAAGGGCGCGACGGTGACCGCGTCGGCGCCGCCAACCCCGGCGGCGAAGCAGGCCACGGTGGTGCGGAGCATGTTCACGTGCGGGTCGCGGCGCGTGAGCATGGCGTTCGAGGTGGTGACGTGCAGACTCATGCCGCGCTGGTCGGCGGGCACCCCGGAGGCCTCCAGCACCTGGTTCCACATGGCGCGGACGGCACGGAGCTTGGCGATGACGGAGAACTGGTCGGCGTTCGCGGCGAGCCGGAACTCGATCCGGCGGGCGGCGTCGGCCAGGTCCAGCCCGGCGTCGGCGAGGGCACGCAGGTAGGCGGTCCCGGCGGCGACGGCGGAGCCGATCTCCTGTGCCTCGGAGCCGCCCGCGTCGTGGACGAGTGTGCCGTCGGCGACGAACAGGCCCAGCCCGGGGCGGGAGGCGGCGTGTTCCGCGGCGAAGCGGGCCGTGTCGGTCACGTCGGGGCGCTCACCGACCAGGGCCGCCGCGCTCAGGGGGTCCAGCCCGAGGTGGGAGACGACCCGGCCGTCGGGGATCTCGGCGTCGGCGTGCGCCCGGAGCAGGGCGGTGGCCGCGTCGAGTGCGTGGGGGCCGGGCGCGGACAGCACTACGGGGGCGAGGTCGAGGTAGACGTCGGCGAGGGCCTCGCCCAGGCGGGAGAGGGGGACCCCGCCCGGCTCCGGCTCGGTGGCTTCGGGGCCGGTGTCGGCGCCCACGGCCACCCACAGCGAACTGACGCCGTTCATGAGGTCGTTGTGCATGCGGCGCCGCAGCTCGGCGGGGTCGGCGTCGGTGTGCCGGGCGCGGATGTCCCACCCTCCGGCCACGCCTCCGCCCGGGCGGTAGCCGCGCGTGAAGGGTGCCAGCCCGGGATAGCCGGGGTCCGCGGCGGGCGGGTCGGCGGTGTAGAGGGGTTGGATGTCGAACCCGTCGTAGCCGTGCGTGGCCAGGACGGACTCGGGGGTGTCGGCGAGCCGTTCCTCCGCGACGCCGCTCTTGCGCAGCACTCCGGCGACGAGTTCGCGCCACCGCTCACGTGTGGCCGCCGGGAAGCCCTCGGCCAGGTTGGGGGCCGCGGTACCGGCGGCCCCGCTCTCAGGGACGTCCATACTTCGAGATGGTAGAGAATCGCGTTCGGTTCCGGCGAGCCGGGGTGTGGTGCTCGGCACAGGTTCGACCTCCCCCGTCCTGACCTGCGGGTTGACCAACGCCAATCACACAGGACACATCAGCCTCAGAATATGACATACGTCACATACAGGCCCGCCCCAGAACCAAAAGCCCCGGTCAGGGACCCAAGCGGATACCCCAACCCGCTCTCCCGACAGGATGCCCCATGCTGAACTCCACCCGCCGCCACCGTGTCGCCCTCGGCCTCGTCGCCGCCGGCTCCGCCCTCGCACTCGCCGCCTGTGGCGGCGACGACCCCGAGCCCGCCCAGCCCGACACGGCCGCCGTCGAGGAGGTCGAGGAGGAGGCCGTCGAGGTGGACACCTCCTCGTTCAACCAGGGCCCCATCCCCGACGAGGCACCCGAGATCGACCCGGAGACGGACCTGCCCGCCGAGCCCGACTCCTCGGCTCCCCTGGGGGACCGCATCGCCTGGGAGGCTCTGGAGCGGATCTCCACGTTCGCCTCCGTGACCGACCCCGACGCCGCCTCCACCTGCCCCGAGATCGCCGGTGAGGAGGGTGAGTCCGTCACCTGCACGGTGACCTTCCTGGACGAGGAGTTCGAGTACTCGATCGACATCAGTTCCTCGGGCATCCTGATCAACTACGAGTGGGACATGCCCGAGGGGCCGCTCGTGCGCGAGGCCCTCGAGGACAGCCTCCGGGTGAGCGCCGAGACCGAGCTCGTGCTCTGCGACATGGACTCCGACGTCGAGCGCGGCGAGACCGGCGGCGAGGCGCCCTTCCTGTGCCAGAGCCTGGACGAGGAGACCGGCGACGTCACCGAGTGGGAGGTCAGCATCTCCCAGTACGGCGCCTTCTCGTTCTACCGGGTCTGATCCGCCGCCCCGCCTGGCCCGGAACGAACGAAGGCCCCGCCGAACACGCTGTTCGGCGGGGCCCCTCGCGTTCCTCGCGGTGTCAGCCGCAGTTGGTGCCGTTGCGTACGACCCACTCGCCGCCGATCGAACCGCCCCAGTCCACGCAGTGACCCGCGGCGTCCAGGTACACCGGACCGGCGTAGGTGGTGAAGCTGCCCGGGTCGGTCTTCCAGGAGGTGGAGTCGGAGCGCTTGAGGGAGGCGTCCATGTTCATCGCGGAGCCGGGGCTGGACCGGGTCACGACCACGCAGTTCCTGCCGTTGGAGTTGTTGTAGGTCAGGTGGACCGTACCCCCGGGAACGGAGGCCGAGTTCACCACCCCGTACCCGCTCCCGCACTCCCCGCTGTAGGAGGCGGCGGAGGCCGGGGCGGGGCTGGCAAGGGCCGCGACCAGGACGACGGTGAGCCCGCAGGAGATCCGGCGGGTGAGAGACTTCAGCACTTGTGCTCCTCCTACCAGGGCGGGGTTCCGCTACCGCTGGTCTTGTGGTGCTCCACGAGTCGGGTGATGGTGACGGTGCCGCCGCTCTCGGTGTAGGTGACCTCGGCCGAGACCGTTCGGCTGCCGGAGTTGACGTAGCCGGTCAGGGCACCGGGGCTGGAGGAGACCGTTCCGGCGGCACCGTCGGCCACGCCGCCCCCCTGCTCCTGGCAGAAGCTCCACGCGCACACCACCGTGGCGCCGTCGACCACCGCGTACTGGCCGGATCCGCCCGCGGGCTGGAAGGCCACCACGTGGTCACCGGCCGGGCGCGACCCCGAGGCGCTCACCCCGGCGCCGACCGTGGCCATGGTGGTGGTCGAACCACCGTCCTCCTCGGCCTCCTCGTCCGCGTCGTCGTCGGCGTCGTCCTCGTCGCCCGCCTCCTCGGAGGGCTCGTCCGAGGGCGAGGCGTCCTCCGTGGGCTCCTTGCCGACCGGGCCGGGACGCCTCTGCTCCTCGTCGGAGCTCTCCTTCGCGGTGTCCCCGCCCTCGTCGTCCTCGTCTCCGGAGAACCACGCGGCGACCGGCAGGGAGTCCCAGTTGTTGGCCAGGGCCACACCACCGAAACCGAGTCCGGCGATCAGCAGGAGGGCGCCCAGGACCGCACCGACCAGAGCCAGGGCCCTGCCCGCGCCCTTGGTCGGCTTCACCGCGAACTCACGTTCGGGTGCGGTCTGCACTCCGTGCCAGTTGTTGTCGACCAGGGCGCCCATCACGCTGCCTGCGGCTTCGGCCGAGGCCACCGGCGCGAAGGACCGCCCGGGGTGGGTCACGGACACCATCTCCGAGACCAGTTGCAGCGCCGTGGGCCGCTGGGCGCCCTCCTTCTGGAGCGCGCGCCGCGCGAGGTCGGCCAGCGGACCGGTGAACCCCTCGGTGTCCGGTTCCCCGCTGATCACCCGGTGGGCGATGGCGGCCGGGTCGCCGCTGCCGAAGGGCGGCCGCCCGGTGGCCGCGTAGGTCACCAGGGCGCCCCAGGCGAAGATGTCGTCGGCGGTGCTGGCGGGCTTGCCCTGGTAGTGGTCGGGGCTGATCCATCCGGGCGAGCCCATGACCGATCCGGTCCGGGTGAGCGCGGTCTGGTCCACCGCCCGAGCCACTCCGAAGTCGAGGACGCGGGGGCCCTCGGGTGACAGCACGATGTTGGCGGGCTTGAGGTCGCGGTGCGCGATACCCGCCTCGTGGATCTGGGCCAGCGCCTCGGCCACCCCCGCGGCGAGGCCGATCAGCAGCTGTTCGTCGAGGGCTCCGTGCTTGCGCATGTAGGCGCTGAGCGTCATGCCCCGCACCAACGGGGTGACCAGCCAGGGCCGCTCGGCCTCGGTGTCGGCGTCCAGGAGGGGCACCGCGCACGCGCCGCCCACCCTGCGGAGCAGGTCGACCTCACGGGTGAAGCGCGCCCGGAAGTCCTCGTCCGCCGCGTACTCGGGGTGGATGAGTTTGACCGCGACCAGCTCGCCGCCGTTGGCCTGGGCCGCGTACACGACGCCCATGCCACCAGCCCCCAGGCGTTTGAGGAGCTGGTAGGGGCCGATCCTCGTGGGGTCGGTGGAGGTCAGGTCGGTGGCGGTGACGGGAAGTGAGACGGCTGAGGGGGTTGGGTTCACTGGGAACAGATCCTGATCGGCATACGGGTGGGACGGTTGACTCTGGCAGCGGGGTCAGGCGCCCACCGAGAACAGGGGGAGGACAAACGGGGCCAAGGGGAGTAGGTGGATACTAGCGCCTCGAACCTCGCGCACAAGGTACCTGTCGTCACACCCCGGTTTCCGGTGGTCACGGCATCGGCACCCTCACCTGCTGGACCCTGCCGTCGCCCAGGTGCAGGTAGGCGGTCCCCGGGGTGAGCCTCGGGCTGGACACCCCCTTGGGCAGGCGCAGTCCCAGAACCTCGCCGTCGGCCTGGCTCTGCGGAGAGAGCAGCGCACCGATCCGGTTGCGCTTGAGGTGGACGTGCCAGCCGTTGAAGCCGCCTTGGAGCGCCTCGTTGGTGCCCGCCGCGACGATGCCCCAGCCCGCGCCCACCATGCCGCGTGCGATCCGCGTGAACTCCTTGCCGAGGTCGCTCTGGAGCAGCAGTTCGGCGTCGTCGATCACCACGACCGCGGTGTCCGCCTCGAAGCGGCCGAGCGCCTCGTGCAGCTGCGACAGCCTCGGTTCGGCGGAGTCGACGACGGCCCGCACCCCGCGCTCGTTCCGCAGGTCGGCCAGGCGTGATCCCCGCGGGGTCACGAGCAGCAGCTCCGTCCCTCCCTCCAGCAGGGACGCGGCCATGGTCGTGAGCATGCTGGACCGCCCGGACTGGGGCGGACCGCTCACGAGGAAGGTCGGGATCCGCGACAGGTCCGCGGTGACGGCGGTGAGTTCGTTGCCTCCGACGCCGATCAGGGCGTGCAGCGGCCGCGGGGCCCGGGTCCGGTACCGGGGCATGTCCGCGTAGGTCAGCTGGTCCGGCAGGACGTCGACGCGGAACGGCCTCGGCCCGTCGCCCGGCTGGGGTCGCTGGGAGACGAACTCGGCGATGCGCGCGAGCTCGGCACCCTGGGCCGCGCCCTGGGGGTTCTTCGTCAGCAGCGCGATCTGCACCTCCAGCGCGTCGCCCGCGCGGAAGGCCCGGCCGTCCGGGACCTCCTCGGGCAGCGCGCGGGCCTGGAGCCCGGCCGAACCGTAGTCCCCGCTGTCGTTGCAGCGCAGGACCAGCAGGTCCTCCGTGGTGGAGGAGTACTTGGTGCGCGTCAGCAGGCGGTCACCGGTGGCGACCACGTGGACGCCCACGCCCGCACCGTCCCTCATCAGAGTGGTGACGTCCTCGACCAGGGCCCCGTAGTTGTACTCGCCGAAGGCCTGCTCGAAGGCGTCCAGGCGGTCGATGAAGAGCACGATGTGGGCCGGTCGCTCCTGACCGGGCAGTTTGGCCCGGAGCTCCTCCAGGTCGGCGCAGCCGTGCGCCGCGAGCAGCTTCTGCCTGCGGTCCAGCTCCTCTCCGAGCAGCCCCAGCAGGCGCACGACACGGTCGCTCTGGGTGCGCTGGGCGACCGCCCCGCAGTGCGGCAGCCTCTCCATGGGCAGGAGGGCACCGTTGCCGCAGTCCAGGCCGTACATGTGCACGTCGTCCGGGTGGTGGCCCAGGGCGAGGGAGGCGGCGAGGGTGCGCAGTGTCTGGGAGCGGCCCGTGCGGCCCGACCCCATGATGTGCAGGTGTCCGGTTCTGGCCAGGTCGAACGTGTACGGCATCTGGCGCTGCTGCGCCGGGACGTCGATGAGGCCGATCGGCACCGGACGCACGACCCCGGGCTCGGCCTGCGGGGGCCGCCCCCGCAGGAGCGTGGACAGGGTCAGCGACGTGGGCAGCGCCTCCAGCCAGGGGCTTGGCTGACGCCGCGCGCCGACCTGCTCGGTGGCCTCCCGCACGGCCGCGACCAACGCCGTGAGGTCGGTGGCCTCCACGTCGCCGCTCTGCTGGCTCTCCTTGGCGGCGATCGGGGCGGGGAGCGCCAGGTCCGACCACTTCACCGCGTGGGCGACGGGAGCCGAGGCGTTCTCCACGGCCACGACCCTGCGGCCGCCCACCCGACCCGACTGGAACGGCAGGAGCGACGCGTGGCCGAGCCGGACGTAGGCGCGTCCGGGGGTGTCGATCCCGATGTGCGCCGACTCCGCCGCGTCGATGACGTCGCGGCTCTCGGTCTCGTCGGTCATCCGCAGCGCGATCCGCAGGTTGGTGTTGGCGCGGATGTCGTTGGTGACCACGCCGCCGGGACGCTGGGTGGCCAGCACCAGGTGGATGCCGAGCGAGCGGCCGCGCTGGGCGATGTTGACCAGACCCTTGACGAAGTCCGGCAGCTCGCGCGCCATGGACGCGAACTCGTCGATGACCAGCATCAGCCGGGGCATCTGCGGCATGCGGGGGTCGCGGTCCAGGAGTTCGAGGTAGTCCTCGATGTCCTTCGCTCCGGCCTTGGCCAGGATGTGCTCGCGGCGGTGCAGCTCCGCGCCGAGCGAGACCAGGGCGCGTCCCACCAGGTGGGTGTCCAGGTCGGTGACCATGCCGACGGTGTGCGGCAGGTCCACGCAGTCCTTGAACGCGCTGCCGCCCTTGTAGTCGACCAGCACGAACGACATCGACTCGGGACGGTTCACCGCGGCCAGCGACGCCACCAGTGTCTGGAGGAGTTCGGACTTGCCGGAACCCGTCGTGCCCGCGATGAGCGCGTGGGGGCCGTCCCGCCGGATGTCGACGGCGAACGGGCCGTCCAGGCCGACGCCGAGGGTGGCGACCGTGCTCCGGCCGCCGCTCGTCCAATGGGCGGCGATCGCGTCGCCGTTGGGCGGCTCCAGGCCGATCACGTCGAGCAGGCGCGCGCTGCGCGGCAGCGACCCGCCGGACTCGCCGACGCTGCTGTCCCGCAGCGGGGCCAGGGCGCGCCCGAGCCGATCCGCCCAGGCGGCGGAGGGGACGTCGGCGCGCACGTCCTCGACGTTGTCGAAGGAGGTCCGGCGCAGACGCATCCCGTGCGGGGTGATGCTGACGACCGCCCGGCACTCCTCGGGGAGCAGCCGCTCCTCGGCGTCCAGGCACAGGACGTGGATACCGACCTCGGGGCCCTCTCGCAGCAGCTGGACGACCCCGGGGAGCGAGCGGATCCGGCGGGCGCCGTCGAGCACGACCACGATCGCGGGCTCGTCGTCGACGGCTGCGCGCGCGGCCTTGGCCCGCGCCTCCAGGATCATCAGGAGTTCGGAGACGCGGCGGGCGCACGTGGTGGCGTCGATGCCGATCCGGCCCAGCGAGAGCTGGGGCAGGTCCCCGCGCAGGTGCGGCACGTAGCGGGTCCACCGCCAGCGGGTGTGGTCACCCTCCATGGACAGCAGGTACAGCTGGAGCTCGGCGGGGCTGTGCAGGGCGACGAGCTGGGCGACCAGCCAGCGTTCCAGGGCGTGGGCCCCCTCGCCGGTCCCGGCCACGCCCACGACGCCGTTGTCCCTGACCGACACGCTCACCGGCACGTCCCGCATGTCCCAGGTGACCTCCTTGCGGTGGTCGTCCTTGGTGGGGTCCATGAGGACCACCTCGGAGGGGATGCTGCCGGTGCCCACGCGCAGCTGGGTGAAGTCCTCGTCGATCTTGCGGCGCTCCCACAGGCGGGAGCGCGGGCCGGTGGACAGCAGCAGGACCGCCGCCGGGTCGGGGCAGGTGTCGCGCAGGCGCCGCTGCGCGGAGACGAGGGCGTCACGGGCGTCCCTGGTGACCCGCTCCGTCTTCTCCTCGAACTCGCGCAGCTGCTTCTCGTAGCGGGCCTTGGTGGTCCTGCGCTGCATCAACTGCATGAACAGCACGGAGACGGGCGCCAGCAGTCCGATGAGGAGCATCTGCGGGCGGTTCATGATGAGCGCGCCGCCGACCGCCA
>NZ_LAVM01000044.1:0-49385 GCF_001083815.1 Nocardiopsis sp. SBT366
AACGGGGCCCGTGCCCGCCCTGGACAGCGGGTCTTCGGCGCAGGGCCGGGTGGGACCGGGTGGCGGCGTTGGTCGAGGGTTCCCAGGGTGTTGGCCCGCCGGACACTGATCGCGACAGTGCAGGTCACCCCCATGCTGAATCGTTTCATCACGAAGCACCCCCAACCCACCCTCGGCCCGCCGACCGGGCCGCCTGATCACCCTCGGAGCCCTCATGTCCCACCGACGCACGGCGATCACCGGCGCCGTCGTGACCCTCTCCGTCCTGGCCCTGACCTCGTGCGGCAACGTCGACGCCCCCGCGGGATCGGCCTCGGGCGACGGCGACGTCGTCATCACCTACAACTCGCCCTCCGAGTGGGGCAACTACGGCGAGGTCCTGCGCGCCTTCACGGAGGAGACGGGCATCAGCGCCCCGAACGACCCCAAGAACTCGGGGCAGGCCCTGGCCGCGCTCCAGGCCGAGAGGGGCTCACCCGTCGCCGACGTCGCCTACACCGGCATCGCCTTCGGCGAGCAGCTGGTGGAGGCCGGGGTCCTCCGGGAGTACGTGCCCGAGGGCGCCGAGCAGGTCCCCGACGAACTCCGTGACCCCGACGGCGCCTGGACCAGCGTTCACACCGGCACCATCGCCCTCATCGTCAACGAGGACCACCTCGACGGAGCCCCGGTGCCCCAGAGCTGGGACGACCTGCTCGACCCGGCCTACGAGGGCAGGGTCGGCTACCTCGACCCCACCCAGGCCGCCGTGGGCTACTCCGCCGCCACCGCCGTCAACGTCGCCCTCGGCGGCGACTTCGACGACTGGGGCCCGGGCCTGGACTACCTCAACGCCCTCAGGGACAACGGGGCCGCCACCTCCGCCCAGACCGCCACCGCCAAGGTCGCCCAGGGCGAGATCCCCATCCTCATCGACACCGACTTCAACGGCTACAAGCTCCGCGACGAGGGCGCCAACGTCTCCGTGGTCATCCCCGAGGAGGGATCGCTCCAGATCCCCTACATCGTCGGACTGGTCGAGGGCGCCCCGAACGAGGACAACGGCAGGGAGCTCCTCGACTTCTACTTCTCCGAGCAGGGCCAGGCCCTGTTCGCCGCCGGGTACATGCGCCCGGTGACCGGCGAGATGCCCGACGAACTCGCGGACAGGGTGCTGCCGCCCGAGGACTACGAGCGGGCCGCCACCGTCGACTACGTCGAGCAGGGACTGCGCCAGCAGGAGTTCATCGAGCTCTACCAGGACGAGGTCGGCTTCTAGTGCCCTCCCGCACCGCCGTGGGGAGCCACACGGAACCCGCCACCGGAGAGGGCACCGCCTCCGCCGTCCACGGACGCGCGCTGCCACCCCCGGCCTGGCTCGCCGCGCTCCCCGCCCTGGTCGTCATCGGCCTGTTCAGCGCCTACCCCGTCGCCGTGATGGTCGCCAACTCCCTCGGTCTGGGCCAGCCCCCGGCCGACGGAGGACCCACGCTGGAGCACTACGCCGGGGCGTTCGGTTCGGCCGCCGTCCGCGACGCCCTCCTGAACTCGCTGTACATCGCCGTGGGCTCGGTCCTGTTCACGCTCTGCGTCGCCGTGCCCGTGGTGCTGCGCCAGGCCGACGACGACCGCGAGGGCCGGGGCGGCGCCACCACCGACGCCCTGCTCACCCTGCCCATCGCCCTGCCCGGGATCATCATCGGGTTCTTCGCGATCGTCCTCACCGGACGCACCGGACTGCTGGGTCTGGCGTGGGACGGCTTCTCCGGCCTGGCCTACACCTTCCCCGGACTGCTCATCGCCTACCTGTACTTCTCCCTGCCCCGCGTGCTGGGCCCGCTGCGCGGCGCCGCCGCCACCCTGGACCCCTCCCTGCCCGAGAGCGCCCGCACCCTGGGCGCCTCCCGTCCGCGCGTGTTCCTCACCGTGACCCTGCCGCTGCTGCTGCCCGCCGCCATCGAGACCAGCGGCACCGCCATCGCGGTCGCCCTGGGCGGGTACGGCACCGTCGCCACCCTGTCCGAGGGGGTGCGGCTCCTGCCGCTGAACGTGGCCAACGAACTCACCACCGGCTACCGGCTCGCCGCCTCGTCGACCCTCGCGGTGATCCTCGCCGCCACGGCCGTGCTGGCGCTGGTCCTGGGCCGGGTCCTGGCCCGAGTCGTCCGCCGGGCGGTGTCCTCATGACCCGGATCATCACCCGCCTGACATGCGCGTTCGTGGCCATCCCGCTCCTGGCCACCCTCATCGCCGCCACCAGCGTCGACTTCTCCCAGGGGCCCTGGGGCGGCGGGCCCACACTGGACTGGTTCGCCCACGCGTGGCCGCCACTGGCCCCGGTGATCGGCCGCAGCCTGGCCGTGGCCGCGCTGGTGGTGCTGCTGAACCTGGCCGTCGGCGGGCCGCTCGCCTGGTGGGTGGCCCGCCACCCCTCGGTGCTCACCCGCCTCACCGGCTACCTGGTGAACGTGCCGCTGGCCGTACCCGGTATCGCGCTGAGCGTCGCACTCGTGGGCACCTATCCCATGTTGCGTCCCAGCGGTCTGCTGCTGGTCCTGGGCCACCTCGTCTTCACCCTGCCGTTCACACTGGCGGCCCTGGTGCCCGCCCTGGCCAACGACGAACTGCGCACCAACGAGGGCGTCGCGCGCAGCCTCGGCGCCGGATCGGTCCGCGTCCTTCGCACCGTCACCGTCCCGGCCTGCCTGGTCGCCGTCACCCAGGCGGTGACCATGGTGTTCGCGCTGTCGTTCGGTGAGTTCAACGTCAGCTTCTTCGTGAACCCACCGGCCACGCCCACCGCACCCTTCGCCCTGTTCGACTCCTACTCCACCCAGCGCCTCGAACTCGCCTCGGCGCAGTCGATGATCTTCGTCGCCTTCGTCGCGCCGGTGCTGACCGCCATCGTCCTGGCTCGACGCCGGGCCCCGAGGAGAACCCCGTGAGTACCCAAGCCACCGCACCCGACACCACGACCGGACCAGCGCCAGCCGTCGCACGCGCGTCCGGGCTGGCCGTGGACGACCTCACCGTGCGCTATGGCTCCACCACCGCCGTGGAGCGCGTTTCCCTGGACGTGGCCCCGGCCGAGACGGTCGCCGTGATCGGCCCCTCCGGCTGCGGCAAGAGCACCACGTTGCGCGCCGTGGCCGGGCTGGTCCCGGTCTCGGGGGGAGCCCTCACCCTGGCGGGGCGGGACGTCACCGGCCTGGGCCCCGCCAGGCGCAACATCGGACTGGTCCCGCAGAACTACGCCGTCTTCCCGCACATGAGCGTGGCGGCCAACATCGGCTACGGACTGCGGGCCCGGGGCACGGCGGCGGCCCGCCGCGAGCGGCTGGTGCGGGAGATGCTGGAGCTGACCCACCTCACCGATCTCGCCGAACGCCGCCCCGACCAGCTCTCCGGAGGGCAGCGCCAACGGGTCGCTCTGGCCCGGGCTCTCGCGATCCAGCCGGACGCCCTGCTGTTGGACGAGCCCCTGGCCGCGCTGGACCCGCAGCTGCGCGGCGGACTGCGCCGGGAACTCGCCGCCATGCTGGCCGCGACCGAGTGCGCCACCCTCATCGTCACCCACGATCAGCGCGAGGCACTGTCGCTGGGGTCGCGGATCGCCCTGCTCCGCGACGGGAAGCTGGTTCAGTTCGACACCCCCCAGAAGCTCTGGGACGACCCGGTTGACGCCTTCGCCGCCGACTTCCTCGCTGGCGCGGTCCTGCTCGACGCCGAACTCGCCGACGGTCACGCCGTGGCCCTGGACGGGCGCTGGCGGCTCCCGGTCGCGGACCTGGCGGTGCGGTCCACCGCGCACGGTGCCGTCCGACTACTGCTGCGCCATGACAGTCTCGCCGTCACCGACGAGGCGGACGAGTCGGCGCTGGTCGCGGAGGTGACCCACTCGGAGTTCACCGGTGACGGCGTACACCTCACCGTCCGGGCGGGGGAACACCTCCTGGGGGTGCGGGTACCGCCCGACGCGCGGATCGGCCGTTCGGTCGCGCTGGCGGTCACCCCGGGGCGGGCCACCCTGCTGCGCCCCTGATCCGACCGCCCCCGACCCACCCCCGACGACAGCCACGAGAGGAACACGCATGCTGGAACTGGAGATCCTCGGATCGAACGCGACCGCGCCCACCAAGGAGGGCCCCGCCTCCTGCTACCTGCTCCACACGGAGACCGGCCTGGTGCTGGTGGACGCCGGGCCCGGGTCGCTGCTGGCCTACTGCTCCCGGTACGAACTGGAGCAGCTGCGCGGGATCGTCGTGACCCACATGCACGCCGACCACAGCCTGGACCTCATGGCCTGGGCCTACCGGTGGACCTTCCCCGAGGTGTTGCCGCGCGTCCCGCTCTTCCTCCCCGAGGGCGAGGCCGAGCGCGTGGCCGCCTTCGACGCGGTCTTCGGCATCCCCACCCTGCCGACCATGAACCAGCCCATCACACAGTCCTTCGGGATCACCGCCATGCCCAGGGACGGCCGGACCGTGCACGAGGTGGACGGGGTCGCGTTCCGTTCGTACGCCGCTCACCACAGCGTGCCCTCCGCGGCGCTGCGCTTCGAGTCGCCGGACGGTCGGGTCGTCGCCTTCTCCTCCGACACCGGCTACTGTGCCCCGGTCGCCGAGGCCGCCCGCGAGGCCGACGTGTTCGTGTGCGAGGCCACCTACCTCGAGGCGGACGAGCGGGCTCTGCACGGCCACGGACACCTCACGGCGCGGATGGCGGGGGAGCTGGCCGCCGAGGCGCAGGCGCGCCACCTGGTGCTCACCCACTTCGCCAGCCCCGCCGACTGGGACGAGGGCCGCCGTCACGCGGAGGGTGCCTTCGGAGGCAGGATCAGCGTCGCCGTCCCGGGCCGCCGGTTCTGACGACGACGGCCCCTGACAGCGGTCTCCCGGTACTGGCGGGACCGCCGTCAGGGACACCGCGCCCAGCCCTCCCCTCCCAGCTTGGTCCGAGGCTTCCGGGGCCGAGGTCGCGTGGCCCCGGCAGGCGGGGGCGGGGGGACGTGCGGAGGGTGGTTCCTGTCTGGTCGGGTGGATCACCCGCGTCCCGTTGATCCAGTCCGCCCCCTGGGTGCTGGCGGGAGGCACCGAAACCCCGTCGGTAGCGGTGGCGGGCCCGTCGTGGTCTGCGGATCCTTCTTCCGCATCTCGCGCCCCAATATGTACGGCCATTTCAGTGCCAGTCTGCCAAGGCTTCGAGTGCCATCCTGCCTGGGAGTGCAAATGGGCCAGGGCTCCAGGTTCATTGACAACGCGAGTCCGCGTACTGAAAATGGCCGTACAAATCCATCCGAGGGTCGCCGACCCTCCCCTCCGTAGGGAGCCCCGCGCATGGCCGCCGCCCGAACGCTCGCCGACTGGGCCCACGACCTGGATCCCAGCGAGGACGATCGCGCCCTGGCGCGTCGCTCGCTCCGCGACACGCTCGCCGTCACCCTGGCCGCACGCGACCACCCCCTGGTTCCGCTGACACACGGCCTCCCGGAAGAGGCCCGCTGGGCCGCGATCGGACACGTACTCGACTTCGACGACCTGCACCTGCCCTCGACGACCCACATCAGCGTCGTGTGCGTTCCCGCCGTGCTCGCCGTGGGGGGAGGCGAACGCGACTACCTGGCCGCGGCCGGGGTCATGGCGCGACTCGGTACGGCGCTGGGGTGGCGGCACTACACGGACGGCTGGCACGCCACCTGCACGGCGGGCGCACCGGCCGCGGCGGCGGGGGCGGCCCTGGCACTCGGGCTCCCAGCCGACCGCGTGGCCACCGCCATGGCCCTGGCGGTCCCGGCCGCGGGGGGAGTCCAGCGCGCGTTCGGCACCGACGCCAAGTCCCTCCAGGTCGGCTTCGCCGCGCACGCCGGTGTCCGCGCAGCCCGCCTCGCCGCGGCCGGAGCCGACGCCGACCCGACCGCGCTCGACCAGTGGCTCGCCATCATGGGTGGCGAACCCGCGGCCCTCGACACCGGTGGCGACGCCGTCCCCGACGGCCTGGCCACCAAGATCCATCCCTGTTGCTACGCCATGCAGCGGCCCATCGAGGCGGTCCGCTCGCTGGGGCCGATCGACCACTCCGCCGTCGAGCGCATCGAGGTCGAGGCCCCGGAGGCGACCCTGCACCCGCTCATCCACCACCGGCCCGACACCGGGCTCCAGGCCAAGTTCAGCTTGGAGTACGCGCTCGCCGCCGCCGTCATGGACGGCCACCCGGGATTCGCCGGCTTCACCGATCGGGCCGCCCAGCGCCCCGAGGCCCGGCGCCTGGTCGCGGCGGTGGACGTCCGGACCACCCCCGGCGGCCACGGCCTCCTCGACGGGTCCACCACGGTCAGGGTCCGCACCCGGGACGGCGCCGTGCTCGACACCACCCTGGACCTGCCGGCCGGAGCTCCCCGGCGACCGGCGACCGACACCGAGCTCGCCGCGAAGTTCGCCGACTGCGGAGCCGACGTCCCGGAGCTGGTGGACAGGACCACCTGGTCCAATGCCCCGGAACTGCTGCGCTCCCGGTTTCCCGGAGCCCCCGGGGGCGTGCCACGGGGTAACGCTCCGAACACCGAGGTGCACGGATGAGCCAACGGCGCTCGCCGGTGTCACAGCCACGGCCCGGAACAGGCTTCACCGAGGCCTTCGCCACCCGCCGCGATGCAGACGAGATCCAGTGCGACGTGAACGTCCGCCAGCTGGTGGAAGGCCACCGGGTCGAGTAGGGGGCGGTCCGACGCCCCCGGGCGCGCGTTGTCCCCGTCTCCTCCCGGGCCGGGGACAATGGGACCTCGGAACATTCGGGCGAGGTCGGGGGCGATGGCGGTCAACAACGGTGAGGCGGCCTACCAGAAGGTCGCGCGGGAACTGCGCTCGGCGCTGCTCGACGGCACGTTCGACGACGGCTCCCGCCTGCCCACCGAGGCCGAGCTCGCCGACCGGTACCACGTCAGCCGCCAGACGGTCCGGCGAGCCTTCCAGGACCTGGTCTCCGAGGGGTTGGTCCACCGGGTCCGCGGCCGGGGCACCTTTCCCGCCCCCCGCGACCAGGGACGCTACCTGCGCCAGTTCGGTTCGATCGACGACCTCATGGCCCTGTCCGAGGACACCCGGATGCGTGTGCTCCGACCCCTGCGCCGCAGGGTGGACATCGACGCGGCGGGCCGCCTGCGCCTGGACAACGACACGGTGTACTCCGTCGACTTCGTGCGCTCGCACGCGGAACAGCCGTTCTGCGTGACCACGGTGCACCTGCCGCCGACTGTGGCGTCCGTGCTCGGCGCCGTGCCGGAACTGGCCTCCGAGGGCGTGAGCAGTACCATCACCGTCATCGGGCTGCTCGATCCGGGGCTGGACCACCCCATCGCCGAAGCGGAGCAGAGCATCACCGCCGTGGACGCGGGGGAGGACATCGCAAGGGACCTGGGATGCGCACCCGGGCAGTCCCTGCTGAGGGTGGACCGCGTCTACCTGGACGTGACCGGGTCCCCCGTCGAGCTGGCCACCAGCCACTTCCTGCCGGAGCAGTACTCCTACCGTGTCCGGCTGCGACGCAGCACGCGCTGACGGCCCACCACCGGACCGACCGAACAGGGAAACCATGACTGAACAGACCTCCGTCTCCCGGGACGAGCTCCGCCGCGTCGACACCCCCACCGGACCCGTCGTCGGCGCGGTCCGGGGAGAGGTGGTCCGAGCCCTCGGCATCCCCTACGCGCGCGCCGAACGGTTCGCCCCGCCCCGGCCCGCGCCCCCGTTCACCGAACCCTTCGAGGCCACCCGGCCCGCGCCCGCCTCACCGCAGCTCACCTCCAAGGTGGTGTCGGCGGCGGTCGACGGCGTCTCGGTCGGCCGCCACGACGAGGACTGCCAGCGGCTCTCCGTCACTTTCCCCGCCGACCTCTCCGAGGACGAGCGCCTGCCCGTCATGGTGTGGATCCACGGCGGCTCCTACGTCACCGGAGCCGGAGACATGGAGATCTTCGACCCCACCCGCCTGGTCACCGAGCAGCGCGTCATCGTCGTCGCCGTCACCTACCGCCTCGGGGTGCTCGGCTACCTGCGCATCGGTGACTCCGCCCCCGCCAACCTCGGTCTCCTCGACCAGATCCAGGCGTTGCGCTGGGTCCGCGCCAACATCGCCGCCTTCGGGGGAGACCCCGACCTCGTCACCCTCTTCGGCCAGTCCGCGGGAGGCGACGCCGTCGCCCACCTCATGATCAGCCAGGGCGCCGAGGGCCTCTTCCGACGCGCCGTGGTCCAGAGCGCCCCGCTGGGCATCATCACCGGACGCTCCCGGATGTCCGAGGCCATGGCGCGGGCCGTGGGCGTTCCCGACCCCGAAGCGACCGCCACCGAGCTGGTGGCCCTCGAAGAGCGCGCCGGCGCCGCCGCCAAGGGGCACGGCCTGGCCAGCGCCATGCCGTTCGGTACCCAGTACGGGCACGCCCCCCTGCCCGCCGAGACGATCCGGCTCCGCGCCTGGGGCGCGGCCGCCCCCGGGATCGACCTGCTGATCGGCGCGACCAGCGAGGAGACCGGGCTGTTTGCCGAGTTCCTCCCCGCGATCCGACGCCTGGCCGCGCTGCCGCTCGTGGGGGCGTCGCTGCGCCGGTTCCTGGTGTGGGCCACCACGTACCGCATCTACACCGGCCCGACCAAGCGCTTCGCCCGCCACCACCGCAGGTCAGGCGGAAGGGCCACCCGCTACACCGTCACCTGGCGACCGGAGGGCAGCCCCTACGGCGCCGCCCACATCGTGGACGTCCCCCTGTTGCTCGGCAACCGGAAGGCCTGGGAGAACACCAAGCTCGTCGGCCGCACCAGCTGGGCGGAACTCGACCGGCGCGGCCGGGCGGTCCGGCGCCTCTGGGCCGACTTCGCCCGCACCGGGACGGTCCGCCCGAGCAACGCCGAAGCCGCCGCCGATAGCCTCACCGTCCACCGTTCCTGACACCCTCCCGCACGCCAGCGGACCCGAGCCCCGGACGGTGGCTCGGGCCCGCTGACGGTTCGAGGGTCAGCGGTACCCGTACTGCTGGGCCGGAACCCGGTTGCGTCCGATCAGGAACCACAGGAGCGCGCCGATCAAAGGCGCGAGGAAGACGAGGACGATCCAGACCAGCTTCATGGGGACGTCCAGCCGGGAGAACAGGATGCTGAACACGGCCGCGACGATGAGCACGACGGCGGCCAGACTCACCAGCAGCGCGCCGATCATCAGGGCCAACGCGATCCCGGTCTCCGGGGTCATCGACTCGAACAGGTTCAACAGCGTCATCGCGGGTCTCCTCAGTCTCTTGCGGGTTCCGGCCGCCCCCGTCGTGGTGCGGAACCGGACCCCCTGGCTACGTACTCAACGCTAGGTCCAGCACACTCTCCGTCGCATCCACCTGCGGGACGCTCCGTCGCGTCGCCTAAGAAGGCGACACGACGCCCCGGGTGGGTCTTTTGGCGGACGGCACGCACCGACTTTCGTCGGGGGTGCGCGGTCACGGAGTGAGACCACTGGTCACCGAACGGTGGTCGTCCGTTGGCTGGCGCCTGTGCCCGCGTTCAGTCGCGTCGAGGAGGGTGGCGTTGCGCCGGTCCCCCGACCGGTCAGGCCCCCTCACGTTTCGGAGAGCAACCGCATGCTCACGACACACGCCCCCAACGACCGGACCCGCCGCGGACTGCGTGCCGCGCTGACCGCCTCGGCGGTCGTCACCCTCACCGCCTCCGTGACCGTGGCGATCGCCCCGGCCGTGGCGGCGCCCTCGGACGGCGGGGACGAGCCCGTCTACAGAGGCGCGATCGAGATCGTCCGCACCCCCGACGACTCCCCGGACACCCCGCGGCTCGACGGCAGGGTGTTCGTCGACACCGACCGCGACGGCGTCAGCGACGACGAACCCGGCCTTGCCGGGGGCGTGGTGACCAACGGCCGCGACGTGGTCGGGACTGACGACCAGGGCCGGTATCAGTTGCCGGCGTTCGACAACATGACGGTGTCGATCACCCAGCCGTCCGGCTACCAGGTGCCGCTGGACGAGTACAACGTGCCGCAGTTCCACTACAACCACCTGCCCGAGGGCTCCCCGGAGCTGCGCTACGGCGGCATCGAGCCCACCGGTCCGCTGCCGTCCGAGGTCAACTTCCCGCTCGTGGAGAGCGAGCTGACCGCCGCCGACACCCAGAGCTGCGTCATCGCCGGGGATCTCCAGACCTACGACAGACAGGAGATCGAGTACGCGCGCGCCGGTGCCATCAAGGACCTGTCCGAGCGCGACGACCACGCGGGCTGCGGCACGCTGTTCGTCGGCGACGTCGCCGGTGACGACCTGTCGCTCTACCCCGACATCAAGGAACTGGTCGCCGAGACCAACGGTCCGGCGCGCTTCCTGCCCGGCAACCACGACCTCGACTTCGACGCGCCCCACGCGGACCACTCCTTCGACACCTTCCGTGCGACGCTGGCGCCCGCGTACTACTCCTACGAGGTCGGCGACGCGCACGTCGTGGCCCTGAACACCGTCGACTACCCGTGCACGGCGGCTGGCGACAGTCCCGAGGGCATCGAGGCGCACTGCGACCCCGGGGGCTCCCCGGCCTACAACGGCCGGATCAGCGACGACCAGCTCACCTGGCTCGAACAGGACCTGGCCAACGTCGACGAGGACAAGCTGATCGTCGTGGCGGGCCACATCGGTCTGCTCAACTACGCCGACGAGGGCTCCCCGGTCCACCAGGTCGACCAGGTCACGCGCGTCCACGAACTCCTCGAGGGCCGCGAGGCCGTGGCGGTGGCCGGACACAGCCACAGCATCGAGAACCTGAGGACCGGTGACGACGTCGAAGGCTGGCGGGAGCTCTTCGGGATCGAGGGACTGCCGTTCCCGCACATCACCGTGGGCGCGATCTCGGGCGACTGGTACTCGGGAGAGGTCGGCGAGGACGGCTACCCCACGGCCCTCGGTCGTGACGGTGGGCGTCCCGGTGTGGTGACCCTGGACATCGAGGGCAACCGGTTCGCGGAGCGCTACACCGTGACGGGGGAGTCCGACGAGGTGCAGACCCAGCTCGGCCTGAACAGCCCCACCTACCGCGAGTGGTACACCGAACGCCGCGAGTGGAACGCCGACCCCGTCGGTGAGGCCCCCGAGCTCACGGAACCGCTGGTGGTCGACGCCGACGACCTGGCCAGGGGCACCTGGCTGACCACCAACCTCTTCCTCGGGTCCACGGGCTCCACCGTGGAGGTCAGCCTCGACGGGGCACCCGCCGCAGAGGCCGAGCGCACCCAGCAGCTCCAAGGCGAGGCCGTCAACGTCGGTGTGGAGTACTCCGACCCCCACGCCGTCGCCCAGCAGCTGGTCCACGGCGGCAGCCTCGCCGACCGCACCATGCACCTGTGGCGCTTCGATCTGCCCGAGGACCTCGGGGCCGGTGCCCACACGGCGGAGGTCACCGCCACCGACGCCCACGGGCGTTCGTTCACCGACACTCTGGAGTTCGAGGTCGTGGAGTAGCCCGGAACGAAGGGAGGAGGGTCGACGCGTCCGCGTCGGCCCTCCCGTGTACCTAGTGGCGGTCGACCAGGAGCTGTCCGTCAGCGGCCTGCCCGCCAGCCAGGCCGCCACCGTAGTTGGCCTCGACCCGAGACCGCTCGGAGGCGTTGGGCTGGGCGTTGGTGCAGTCCACGCCGCCGGTGGAGCCCGACATCAGTGACGAGCAGGGGCCGGGCTTGGCGTCGGGCAGGCCCAGGCTGTGGCCGAGTTCGTGCGCGGCGATCCGCAGCGGGTCGTGGCCCTCCGCGGTGCCCTGACGACCCATCCAGACGGTGACCTGACCGCCCGGACGAACCGGTCCGAGGTGGGCGCGGGGCCAGCCGTCGTCAGCGATGACGCGGATCTCGGCGCGCTGCCCGGGGGAGGCGGGTTCGAGGCGGACGTTGTCGACGCTGGAGTTCCACACGTCCACAGCGGAGGCGACGACCGAGGTGAACTCGGCGGCCTGGCTGGAGTCGTAGTAGAGGACGGTCGGGTTCTGCTGGAGGGACGGATCGGTGGGCGCCGCACTCGCCGGTGCGGTGCCCACCAGGGTGAGTGCCAGTGCGCTCAGCGCGACCAGGAGGGGCGTGAGGACGCGTCTCAGCATGGGGTCTCCCTGGGGTGAGGGTGCTGATGATCTTCGTGACCCGGTGGGGTCGCGGTGATGCTATGTGTAGCGACCCATCACCACAAGGAGGGCATAACGCTAAGATTGCGCAGCGTGCTTCCCGCGGGGCCACCGAGGGCGGGGCTCGGGACCGCGGCGGCTCCCTCCCGGTCAGGACGGGTTGGTGTTCGCCCACCGCGACGGCTACGTGGGGCTGGACACCTTCGACCTCGAACACCAGCACCTGGTCTCGCACCACATCAGGTTCGAGGAGGGAGGCGAACCCAGCGTGATCCGGGTGAAGCAGCGCTACGTGTGGCCGTCCGAGCTGGACCTCATGGCGCAGATGGCCGGCTTCGCGCTGGAGTCCAGGCACGAGGACTGGAAGGGCGGCCCGTTCACCGGCGACTCCGGCTCCCACGTGTCCGTCTACCGGCTGCCCGAGCAGGATTGAGCCACGAGGAGCGGTCACACGTCGCGGCAGACGAAGCGGAGGGCCCGCGCCGTGGTGGACCCGGTCACCTCCGCGTCCGGCCCGCCTCCGGTCCGTGGGCGCGGGTACGGACCCGGGGGTGCCGGGGCACCCGCACGTCCGGTTCTGCGATCCCTGGACCTCCGAGCTCGGGTTGTCCACAGCCGGAGCAGACCCACTTGTGGCCGCCCGCACCGCCTCGCAGACTGGGAGGAGTACCCCCTCCTCCCACCCTCCGAGCAGTAGGGACGCCATGCCGGAATCCATCTTCGCCACGCACGCCTGCCTCGACTCCATCGTCCTCTACACCACCCGTGCCCAGGAGTGCAGGGACTTCTACAACGCGCTGGGCCTGGCCTTCGGAGAGGAGCCCGATCCCGTCCGGGACGGGCCGAGCCGCTACACCAGTCGGCTCCCTCTGGGGCCCGTTCTGGAGATACAGACGGCTCCTGACGGCCACGGGGCCAGCGACCTCCGGCTGAGCCTGGCCCTGGACGTCACCGAGACCGATCCTCCGCTCTCCCGTGGGGAGCACCTGCTGACCGATCCCGACGGCCGACGGGTCGACGTCACCGTCCTGTGAACCCCGTCATCCCTGGGTGAGCTTCATGGACACGTACGCGTGGAACCCGCTCCACCGGGAGTGGCCGACCTCGCGCCGCCTGTACTCGCGAAAGCCCACGCGCTCGTAGAGCCCGAGAGCGGGAGCGTTGGTGTCCTTGATGTCCTCCAGCGTGTACTCGTCGTATCCGGGCAACGAAAGGAGGTGGTGCAGCACGGCCTTGGCGGCGCCCCGCCCCCGGAAGCGCCGGGCGCTGGCGACGAACCCGATCTCGGCGCGGCCGGGTCCGGACTCGGCGGAGCCTCCTTGGAAGTGGGAACGGAACACCCGGTCCGCGACGGTGCCCCTGAACAGACCCAGGTGCTGGCGCAACGTGCGGGCGTCGTGGTCGATCGCCTCCTGCCCGCCCTCGGTGAGGCTGGCCAGCGCCGCTGGTCGGCCGTCGATGAGCGCCACGTGGAAGCGCTCCAGTACCAGCATGTGCTCCACGGCCTCGGTGAGCAGCGCCGGGTCCTTCGCGAACCAGGCCAGGTCCTCGCCGAAGCCCTCGACGAACACCTCCGCGATCGCCCTCCGGTACCCCTCGCCCAGCACGTCGCCGCGCCGGACCTCGATCACTACCGGTTCCCCGCTTTCGTCACCCATCGTTTCCCTCCTTGAGGAGCAGACCCATCACCGTGGACGTACTCGGCAGCACACACCGCTCGCCCATGGCCGAACGCATCGTCACCAGACCGTCCAACAGGGCGAAGTAGCACGACGCCAACTCGTCGGCGGGGCCCTCCCGCAGCGCGCCGCGCTCCTGGCCGCGTTCCATGAGCTCCACTGCCGCGCGGAGCAGTTCCGTGTTGCGGCTGACCAGATCGCCGACCACAGAGGGTGCGTCACCCTCCGAGCAGTCCCCCTGCGTGAACGCCTGATGCATGAGCTGGAAGAACTCGACGAAGTCCCCGGGTCCGGCCAGGTCCGACAGGAACTCGTCGGTGAAGGTCCGCAGGGAATCCACGGGGTCCTGCGAGCCCCGGAACAGCTCCACGACGGCGCCCATCCCTGTCGCGGCCTCGGCGACCAGCCCCTCGAACAGCTCCTCCTTGGTGCTGAAGTGGCGGTAGATGGAGCCGGTGCTGATACCCGCCTCCGCCGAGATTTGTCGCATGTTCACCGCGGCGAACCCCTGGCGTGCGAACAGCCGCACGGCGGCGGACCGTACCCGCTCCCGGGTGGCGGCGCGCATCGCCTCGTGCTGCTCCGGACTCCGTGGCACCGGGCCTCAACTCCCGAATTTTTGAATGAACATGTGTTCATTCTATCCTGATCGCAACCGACCCCAGGACCCGGGCCCCGCCATCCCGGCCCGCCGACCCCCGCGCCGATACCATCGGCCTCCACCGCACCCAGCCGCGACCAGGGGAGACTCATGACCAGGACGATCCGACGCGCAGTGATCCCCGCGGCCGGCATGGGATCGCGGCTCCTGCCACTCACCAAGGCCACCCCCAAGGAGATGCTCCCCGTCGGTGACAAGCCCGTCATCGAACACACCGTCCGCGAACTCGTGGCCTCGGGCATCACCGACATCACGATCGTGGTTTCCGGAGGCAAGACCCTCATCCAGGACCACTTCCGCCCCGACCCCGCGTTGGTCGAGCGTCTGCGCGGTGACGGGAAACGGGAGTACGCCGACGCCGTCGAGGAGGTCGCCGAACTGGCCCGCCTGGGACACATCACCTATCTGGACCAACACGGCCCCTACGGCAACGGGACACCGGTGCTCAACGCCTACCGGGACGCCCGCGACGAACCGGCGCTCGTCCTGTGGCCCGACGACGTCTTCGTCGCCGACGTCCCCCGCGCACAACAGCTCGTGAGCGCCTACGAGCGCACCGGCCACCCCGTGCTCGCCCTCATGCCCATGGAGCCCGAGGAATCCCGCCGCTACGGGGTGCCCCGGGTCGCCGAGGACCTGTCCGACGGACTCCTGCGCATCGACGGACTGGTGGAGAAGCCCAAGCCCGAGGACGCCCCTTCCGCCTACGCGGCCATCGGCGGCTACGTGATCACCCCCGACATCGTCGACCAGCTGCGCGCCCAGACCGAGCGCTGGTACACGCACCGCACCGGCGAGATCTACCTGACCGACGCCATCAACGCCCACGCCGCCGACCACCCGGTCTACGGACAGGTCATCCAGGGGCGCTGGTACGACACCGGCAACCCCGCCGACTACCTGGTCGCCCAGTTCGCCTCCGCCCTGGCCCACCCCGAGTACGGCCCGCTCCTGCGCCGTCTCGCCGCCCACCCCGAAACCCCCTGAGCCACGGGGGTTGCCAGGAGGTGGACCGCCCGCACGGGGGACCGGGGCCCTCTCGCCGCAGGGGACGGGCCGCACGCGTCACGCCGGACGGTCGTGCCCGGCGCCGTGCGGGCACGGTCCCCAGGGGCGCCGAACGACCGCGGAATGGCCCACGAGGGTTCTTGGGTTCAGATCAGCCCATGAGTCGTGCCCGCAGTCGAGCGAGATCCTCCTCCGCGACCCCTGCTTCCAGGAGACGGGTCCGTACGTCCAGATCCTTGAGGACGCCAAGGACACTGCCCCGCAGTGTCAGGCCACGGACCGCCAGCAAGGACTCGATCACCGGACCCTGGTCGCCCCCATGAGCATCCTGCGCCGGGATTACGCCGACGAGATTCTCAGGGGCCTGCGCGCCGAGGGCCCGGAAGTGCGCCGAGTTCTGCTGCGCCCCGACCGTGCCGCCCTGGCGGCGCGCATCGCCGACCACGACGTCGCCCCAGGGCACCCCGAGGTCAGCGAGGACGCCCGGGCCTTCCGGAGCTCCAGGGCCGAGGCGTTCTACCGTGCCCACCGGGAGTGGATGGCCGCATGGGCGGACCTGGCGGTCGACGACACCGACCTCGGCCCGTCCCAGGTGGCCGACCGGGCGCTCCGGCGGTTCCCCGAACTCACCCGGAACCGGTCCTGTCCCGACCGCCCCCGGAGAACCGTCCGACCAGGGCGTCGATCACCAGGAAGGCCAGCAGCGAGACCCCCAGCAGGGGCAGGGCCAGGCCGAGGGCCGCGCAGGACAGCACGACCGCGATCCTCAGGGGCCAGGAGAGCGCGAGGAACGCACCACGCGGATACGGCCTGCCCAGGGCCCATGCCCCGGCCCGCGAGGGCCTGCGCCGCCACCACATCCGGTAGCCCAGGACGATCACCCAGAGCAGCCCACCGCAGACGGCCGTGAGGACGAGCTGGTTGGGCACGCCGAACAGCAGCCCCATGTGGGCGTCCACACCCCAGCGGCTCAGTTTCGCCATGAGGGGGTGGTCATCGAAGCGGACGACGTCGACGACCTCGCCGGTGTCCTGGGCGACGGCGACCGAGTCCGCCTGGGTCGGCCACGAACGTTCGAGCTGGGTGACCACGTACGGAGAGGTGTGGTCGGTGGGCAGGTCGACGGTGACCCGCCCGTCGAGCCCGGCCTCCCGGGCGCTGGCCAGGACCGCGTCCGGACCGACGTCCACCCCGGGGCTGGCTGAGGGCGTCTGCGTGGACACCGCCGGGGTGGTCCACGACATCCGCTCCCGCAGGTCGGAGATGTTCGCGCCCGCGTACTGGGACCAGGTCAGGCCGGTGGCGGACAGGAACAGCAGCACCAGGAGGATCCACGCCCCCGTGGTGGCGTGCAGGGAGACCGAGCGTGCCCGCGCTCCGCGCTGGCGTCCGCGCCGTCGCCTGGCCACCCACAGCGCCAGCCCGCCCAGGGCGACCACCCCGAGCCAGCTCGCCGCGAGTTCGCTGTACAGCCGCCCGACCTCACCCAGGTGCAGCTGCCGGTGGAGCAGGTCGATCCAGGTGCGCACCGGCAGCGCGCCGCTGGTCCCGTAGCTCTCGGACACCCCCAGGACCTCGCCCGCGTGGGGGTCGACGAACACCGCCGTGCGCGCCCCGGTGCCGCTCTCGGCCAGGTCCATCAGCACCCATGTGGAGTCCTCCGGGGCGGTGGCCGGGCGTACCGAGTGCACGTTGGCGTCGGGTACCTCGGCCCGGGCGATCCGCACCTGTTCGGCCAGGGGCAGCGATCCCTCCGAGGCGGGCACCCTCAGCTGGTCGGCGTACAGCACCTGTTCGACCTGGGGCGTCCACACGTACAACAGCCCGGAGATCGTCGCCACCAGGAGGAAGGGCGCCACCAGCACGCCGGCGTAGAAGTGCAGTCGCAGCACGAGCGGCCTGAGCTGGGCCCACACGCCCGGCCTCGGCGGGGGTGCCTCGTCCTCGGTCACGGGCCTCGTGGTCTCCGGTTCCATGGGTCTCCTCTGGCGTCGCCGTCCCGGTCGACACTGATGTCGTCCGGCGGACCCGAGGAGTTCCCGAGGAAGGGAATTCGTTGCCGGAAACGCACCGAACGCCCGGATCGCACCGCGACAGCACCGGCCCTTGTTTCGCTGCCTTCGCCCCGTTCCCCCCCCCTGCTGGGAGGGACGGGGCGAAGGGTCGCGTCACGGCGGTGCCGCCCACGCGGGTCTCACCCGGCCAGGTGGGAGCGCAGGGCGTCAGCCGTCGCACCCCTCCCGGAGGCGGCCATCCGCGAGGGCGTCCCCTCGAACACCACGCGTCCGCCCTCGCTCCCCGCGCCGGGACCCAGGTCCACCACGTGGTCGGCCGCCGCCACCACGTCCATCCGGTGCTCGACGACCACCACCGTCGCGCCCTCGTCAACCATGTGGTCGAACAGGGCGACGAGCCCGGCCACGTCGCCGCCGTGCAGGCCGGTGGTGGGTTCGTCCAGCACGTACAGCCGAGCGGGTTCCGCCAGCTCGCGAGCCAACCGGAGACGCTGGCGCTCCCCGCCCGAGAGCGTGTCCAGTGACTGCCCCAGGCGCAGGTAGCCCAGCCCGACCCGTTCCATCCGGTCCAGTGCCTCGGACACCGGCCCATCGAACACCTCCCGTGCGCGCGCCGCCGTCATCGCCAGCACGTCGGCGATCGTGCGCCCGCCCAGGGTGTACGACAGTGCCCGGTCGTTGAACCGCAGTCCGCCGCAGCGCTCGCACACCGTCTCGACGTCGTCGAGGAAGGCGAGGTCGGTGACGATCACGCCGCGCCCCCGGCAGGTGGGGCAGGCGCCCGTGGAGTTGGCGCTGAACCACCCGGACGCCACCCCGTTGGCGCGGGCGAACAGCGCGCGCAGGGTGTCCTGGATCCCCAGGTAGGTCACCGGCGTGGACCGGGGACCGCCGTGCAGTGTGCCCTGGGTGAGCACCACCGCGTCCGGGCGGACCCGGGGCAGTTCCCCGTGCACCAGTGAGCTCTTGCCCGACCCCGCCACACCGGTCACGGCCGTCAGCACCCCGGTGGGCACGGACACGTCGATCCCGCGCAGGTTGTGCAGACGTGCGCCGCGCACCTCCACCGACCCGTCGGGGGTACGCGTGCGGGACCGCACCGAACGGGGCTGACGCAGGTAGCGGCCGGTGGGAGTGGCGGCGCGGCGCAGACCCTCCACGCTCCCCTCGTAGACCACCCGGCCGCCCTCGTTTCCGGCGCCCGGTCCGAGGTCCACCACGTGGTCGGCCACCGCGATCACGTCCGGGTCGTGTTCGACCACCAGCACCGTGTTGCCCTTGTCGCGCAGGCGCCGCAGCAGGCCGGTGAGCCGGTGCACGTCGGCGGGGTGCAGCCCGGAGCTGGGTTCGTCCAGCACGTAGGTCAGCCCGGTCAGGGCACCACCCAGGTGCCGCACGAGCCTTACCCGTTGGGCCTCGCCGCCGGACAGCGTGGCCGAGTGCCGGTCCAGGCTGAGGTAGCCCAGCCCCACCTCCTCCAAGCCGTGCAGTCGTTCCAGCAGCGCGGCGGTCACCGGGGCCACGCGCGGGTCGTCGATCTCCGCGATCTCGGGAGCGAGCAGGGACACCGGCAGCGCGCACAGGTCGGCGATGTTGTGCCGACCGATCCGGCAGGCCAGCGCGGCCGGGTTCAGGCGCGCGCCCTCGCACTCGGGACAGGTTCCGCGCCACACCACCCGTTCCAGCTCGTCCCGGTCCGTCTGCCTGAGTTTGGCCACGTCCAGCAGGCTGCGGGTGATGCGGGGGACCACCCCCTCGAACACCCCGGTCACCGGGAACTCGGGGTCCGGGTCCGGGGGCCTGACCCCCTCGGCGCGCAGGAGCAGGTCGCGTTCCTCGGAGGTGTAGCGGCCCACCGGCTTGCGCCGGTCGAACAGTCCCGCGTGCACGTAGCGCTTCCACCGCCAGGTCCCCGGAGCGAAGGTGCGCAGCCGGATCGCCCCCTCGTCCAAGGAGAGGGTGTCGTCCAGGAGGGCGTCGGCGTCCACGCGCCGGACGGCGCCCAGGCCCTCGCACTCCGGGCACATACCGCTGGGGTCGTTGAACGAGAACGCGGGGGAGTAACCCGCCCAGGGCCGGCCGATCCGGGAGAACAGCAGACGCAGGAGCGGGGCGAGGTCGGTGGCGGTGCCCAGGGTCGAGCGCGCGTTGCCGCCGAACCGCCTCTGGTCAACGGCGAGGGTCACGGTGAGATTCTCCAACCGGTCCGCGTCCGGCACGCCCAGGTGGGCCATGCGGCTCCGGGTGAAACTGTCGTGGGCCTCGTTGAGCTGGCGCTGGGACTCCGCCGCGATGGTGCCGTACACCAGGGACGACTTGCCCGACCCCGAAACCCCGGTGAACACGACGAGCCGTTCCCGGGGCAGGGTCAGGTCCACCCCTCTCAGGTTGTTCTCGCGGGCCCCGGTCACGGTGATCCCCGGCTTGGCGTGTGGTGTGGTGCTCATGGTGGTCACGGTAGGCGGGATTGTGGTCAGATTCTGGCCACAACTCGGCGGCGATCGGGAAGAATGCGAGCATGGCCGACACCAGTCAGCGCATGCTGCGCCTGCTCTCCCTGCTCCAGGACGGACGCGCCTGGTCCGGTGCCACCCTGACCGAGGCTCTGGGCACCAGTCCCCGGTCCATGCGGCGTGACATCGACCGCCTCCGCGAGCTCGGATACCCGGTGGAGAGCCTGCGCGGCCCCGGCGGCCACTACCGGCTGGTGGCGGGCAACGCCGTGCCGCCGCTGATGTTCGAGGACGACGAGGTGGTCACCGTGGCGCTGGGGCTGCGGATGGTCGCGGGCGGACTCAGCGGTGTCCAGGACACGGAGGAGGGCGCCGAGCGCGCCCTGGGCAAGATCGAACGGGTGCTCCCGTCCCGGTTGTCCCGGAGGGCCAGCTCCCTGGCGTCCGCGGTGGACCCCGGCCGCAGTGTCTGGCCCGGGGCGCCGGTCGACGTGCTCACCGGCCTGGGCGAGGCGGTCGCCGCCGGGCACCGGATCCGGATGACCCACCGGGGCCGCGACGGACGGGAACTCCGCCGCCACGTGGACCCCTACCGGCTGCTCCTGTTGGGGAGGCGCTGGTACCTGTTCGCCTGGGACCGGGACCGGGAGGACTGGCGGTCCTTCCGGCTGGACCGGATCAGCGGCCTCACCCCGACCCGCGCCGCGTTCACCCCGAGGGAACTCCCGGCCGAGGATCTGGCCGCGTACCTGGAGGAGGGGTTCGGCGCGGGCCGCGCCCGGCACACCGTCACGGTGGTCTTCCACGCTCCCGCGGCGCAGGTGGCCGCCCGGCTCACCCGGGTGGACGGCTCCCTGGAGGCCGTCGGTCCCGACCGCTGCCGGTACGTGGCCCGGGTGGACTCCTACGAGTGGATCGCCCTCCTGTTGGCCCTGACCGGACTGGACTTCACCGTGGAGGGGCCGGAGGAGTTCCGGACCCACACCGCCGAACTCTCCGCCCGGCTCGAACGTGCGGTCACACCCCGAACTCCGTGACGCGACCCGCCCGGGAGGTCACGGAGTGGCCGGGACCAGGTGGAGGGTGGAGGCGCGGTGGCGGTCCACGGCCTCGCGGGAGTAGGGCAGGGGGAAGTGGCGACCCCGCGCCCACAGGTCGGTGAGGTCGTCACGGTGGGGGTCACGGGGGTCCCCGGACTGGCCGGGCGCGTTGACCGCCACGGACTCGTCCCAGGAACCGACGTCCACCACGATCCGGAAGGAGGCGCCGTGGTACTGGCGGCCCGAGGAGTCCGAGGCGGTGAGGTCGACGGTGTCCGCGCTGCCGGGCCGGGCCACCCGCCGCCCCTGAGCCCACAGCGGAGGGTCGGGGAGGGCGGCCAGAGGGTGGTCCAGTCGGGCGAAGTGGTGTTCTCCCCAGTGCCAGGCGGGGCCGGGCGGACCGAGACGCTCGGCCAGGTCCCGGTGGGCCTCCCCGAGTGAGCGCGCCACCAGCGCGAGCCCCCGTTCGCTGAGGACCGCCTCCGCCAGCAGGCGCAGGCACACGCGCGGGTCGGCCGCCCGGTCCGGATCCGGGGTGAGCGCCGCGACCGCCGCCTCGACGCGGTCGGGGCCGACCAGCCCCAGCAGGCGCTCGTGTAGCAGGGCGGGGCGAAGCCGGTGCGCGAACCAGTGCTCGAAGAGGGTCGGCTGGGCCAGGTCGACCGCCATCGTCCCGTCCCAACCCCCGTCGCCCAGCAGCTCCAGCGCTTGAGCGGTCCCGGGGAAGGTGTCGGGAAGTCCGTCCAGCATGGTCAGGGCGGCGCGCGCGACCGGGCTCACGTGGTCGGCCTGGAGGCGACACGCGTCCTCGACGGTCCAGTCGGCGCGCGCCGACAGCTCCTCGGCGATGCGTTCGTAGCGCAGCGGAGCCGCCCAGTCCCGGGTCACGGTGAACGACTCCCACCCGGGCGCCCGGTGGGTGTTGTACTCGTTAGCGGAGGCGAACCACCCCTGTTCCGGCCGGTGCACGGCGGGCAGGTCCCCACCGGAGTGGAAGCCCGCCCACTCGTGGCTCCCGTCGCCGGGCACGGGAAGTGAGCCGTCCCAGTTCGGGCGCACGGGCACCCGGCCCGCCGCGATCCAGCCGAACCCCTCCGCGTCGGCGTACACCTGGTTCTCACCCGGGGCGCCCCACACCCGCAGGGCGTCGCGGAAGTCGCGGCCGTTGCGGGCCCGCATGTACTGCACGCTGCCCAGGTAGGGGGCCATCCCCGGCCCCAGCCAGGCCGCGCGCACCGCGAAGGCGGCGTTGCGCTCGGGGTCGGAGCGCACGAGCGGACCGTGCACGGTGAACTCCAGCCGCACCTCGCGGTCGGGCCCACCGCGCACCGGCACGCGTTCGGTGACCCTCTCCAGGGCCCGCCAGCCGTCGCGGTGGCGGTACCGTCCGGGGTCGTCGGGGTGGAGCTCGTAGACGTACAGGTCCTCCTGGTCGATCGGGAAGATGGTGAGCCCGAAGGCGACGTGCCCGTTGTGCCCGATCGACACCCCGGGCAGCGCGGGCTCGCCCGCGCCGATCACGTCGAACTCCGGGCAGCTCAGGTGGGTGAGGTAGCGCAACGCCGGATCGCCGACCGCCCGGTGCGGGTCGTTGGCCAGGATCGCGCGGCCGGTGGCGGTGCGCTGGGCGCCGATCACCCAGTTGTTGCTGCCGTCGGGTTCGTGCGGGGCGCGCGGCGGCGCCGCGCCGGACAGGTCCAGGGGCGCGCAGGCCAGCCGGTACACGTCCAGGACCTCGGGGTGCAGGACGTCCAGGTCCAGGCCCTCGGGGACGCGGAGCGGGCCACCGGGTTCACGGACCGCGCGCAGGTCCTCGGCCTCGGGGCCGAGGTCGCGCAGGGTGAGGGCGCGGGCCAGCTCCTTCTCCACGTTGGCGTAGAGGCCATGGGAGCGGATGCGGGCCAGGTCCTCGGGGGCCCAACGGCAGGGAGCGAACCCGAGCTCGGCGAACTCCGGTCCGAGCAGCCCGGGCTCGCGTTCGGTGAGGTCGACGTAGGCGTTGATCCCGGTGGTGAAGAGTTCGGCGATCCGGCGCACGCCCTCGCCGTACGCGGACCACTCGGCCTCCATGTCGCCCCGGTAGAGGAAGAGGCGGGCCGCGCGGTCGCGTTCCAGGTACCGCTCGCCCAGGACCTCGGAGAGCAGGCCGAGGCCGCGGCGCCGCCACAGGTCGAGCTGGAACAGCCGGTCCCGCGCGGCGGTGAAGCCCTGGGCGACGAACGCGTCGTCGGCTCCGTGCGCGCGCACGTGCGGAACGCCCCAGTGGTCGTACACCACCTCGACCGGCGAGGTGAGCCCGGCGACGACGTGGGTGTGTTCCATGGGGACCTCTCAGGACGGGGCGCGGGCCGGGCGACGGCAACAGGGGTGGCTAGCACGCTTCGTACCCTTCGAGCGCCTTTGTCACCGTGCGGAGCGGGAAGGACTTCGGTGGCGGCGACGGGAGTGGGGCCGCACGGGGGAGGGGAACGAGGGGCGAGTGTGGTCGCGCTCACGCGGGGGAGTGGCCCGGGTTCTCCGGGTTACCCGAAGCCGATTACCGACTGGTAGGTTCGCGTTGTTACCCATCGGTAGAAAGGAGTGGAGAGCCGTGCACGAGGGCGCACTGAACCGGCTCAGACCCGTCCCCCACAGCCGGTTCCGGCTCTTCGTCCTCCACCACGCGGGCGGTTCCCACCTGGGCTACCGGGGCTGGGTCCGCCATTTCCCCGAAGACTGGGAGATCTGCCTGCTGGACGCGCCCGGACGCGCCCGCAGCGCCCACGAGCCACCCCTGCGCAACGCCGAGGCCCTGGCCGAGCGCATGCACGAGGTGGTCCGCCCCGAACTCGACCGGCCCTTCGGCCTCTTCGGGCACAGCATGGGCGCGCTGGTCGCCTACGAACTCGCCCTTCGCCTGACCGACGCGGGGACGCCGCCGCTCTGGCTCGGCGCCTCCGCCTGGAGCCCCGCGCCCGGTCCCGAACGCGCCGCGCCCCGCCACCTGGTCTCCGCGGACCGTCTGCGCGAGACCATCGCCCGCATGGGCGGCACCCCCCGACGCGCTCTGGACGACCCCGACCTGTGGTCCTTCGTGGAGCCGCTGGTCCGCGCCGACCTGGAACTGGTCGACACTTGGAGTCCGACCCCCAGGGAGCGGCCGCTGAGGGTCCCGCTGTCGGTCTTCGGCGGCGCGCAGGACCGGGGCATGACCCCCGAACGTCTCGCCGGCTGGTCCGAGCACGTCGAGGGCGGCTTCGCCCACCACACCCTGCCCGGAGACCACTTCTACTTCAGCGGCCGCACAGCCGAGGTGGTCAACCGGATCACCCAGGACGTGGAACCCCTCCTGGACTGATCCGCCGACGCCCCGCCCCGGCGGCGCGGCTGCGGGGCGGGCGGCTCCTCGACCGCCCCGACCGTGTTCAGCCCACGGACCGCGTTCCGACCGCGAAGAGGTAGCCGGGTCCCTCGGCGGACAGCACCACCGTGTCGCCCAGCCGCGCCCGCACCGAGCCGTCGCTCTCCACGACCTCCAGCCCCGCCGCGTCCAGATCGCCCAGCGCGGCCGTGCGCTCCTCGTGCGGGCCGTCGGTCAGGTGCACCAGCACCACCTGCTCGCCCAGTGTCCGCAGGAACGTCATGTGGTGCTCGCCCGCGTCCAGCCAGCGCAGCCCGCCGCCCTGGAGCGCGGGCAGGTCCCGGTGCAGCGCGAGCAGGCGACGGTGGGAGTCCAGCACCCTCCGGTCCCAGTCCTGGGGACGGTGCCAGGGCATGGTGCGCCGCCCGTTCTCCCCGTCGCGCCCCTCCAGCCCGATCTCGTCCCCCGCGAACACGAAGGGAACACCCGGCAGCGCGGCCTGCGCCGCCACTCCCACCGCCTGGCGGAGGGGATCGCCCACCACGGTGCGAAACCGCGCGGAGTCGTGGGTGCTCAGGGCGTTGACGCTGTGCACGCGCACCCGCCAGGGCAGCCCCGCGTTGGTGGCCCGCATCGCCCGCACGGCCTCGACGGCCCCGCTCCTCGGGAGCGGCGCCGACGTGTGCGTGGCCGCGTACCGGACCCCTTCCGGGCCGGTGTTCAGCCAGGCCCACACCGGCCGCGTGAACCCGGCGTAGTTCATCACCCCGTGCCAGCCGTCGTGGCGGGTGTCGGGGCCGGCGTCGTAGAAGTGCTCGGCCAGCAGCCATGCCTGGGGCGCGGCCTCGCGCACCCGCGCGGCGATCTCGCCGGACACCTCGTGGTTGACGTCCTGGGCCCCCAGGCGGCCGGTCATGTTGGCCACGTCGATCCGCCAGCCGTCCAGGCCCTCGTCACCGCCCAGCCGGTCCACCAGAACGGAGTCGTCGGCCCCGTAGACGCGCTCGCGCAGGGCGGCCGAGGAGTAGTCGAGCTTGGGCAGCGTACGCACGCCGAGCCAGCTCACGTAGGAGTCGGGGTGCTCGTCGAAGTAGTAGTACCCTGCCTCCTCCGAGTCCGGGTCGGCGCTGGCCGCCAGGAACCACTCGTGCTCGTCTCCGGTGTGGTTGGTGGTGAGGTCGCCCATCACCCGCATGCCGCGCGCGTGCGCCTCGCGGGTCAGCGCGCGCAGGGCCCCGTCACCGCCGAGCAGCGGGTCCACCTCGTCGAAGCTGGAGGCGTCGTAGCGGTGCGTGGACCGGGCCGGGAAGAAGGGGGTCAGGTACACGACCCGGGCGCCGAGGTCGGCCAGGTGGTCCAGATGGCGGCGCACCCCCTCCAGGGTGCCTCCGTAGTACTCGCCGGGGGCCGCCGGGCCGGAGCCGGAGGGTTCGTCGTCCCAGGCCCGGGGCGTCGCCCACTCGGGGTGTTCTGTCGGGGCGTCCACGGAGTCGTCGTCGCGGGCGAAGCGGTCCGGAAAGATCTGGTAGACGGTGGTCCCCGGGACCCAGGAGGGCGGGTTGGGCGCGTTCACCAGCCGGAAGTCGGCGTCGTCGGTGACCTCGTGGTCGTGGGCGCCCGCCTGGTTGAGCCAGGTGTAGCGGCGCTCGCGCACGATCGCGAATCGGTAGGGGGTCACCACGGGCTGGAGGGGGATCTCGACGACGAACCAGCTCACCCCGTTCGCGTTGCTCTCCAGCGACCCCTCCACCAGGCCCGCCTCACCGTCCTCCACCACGTACGCGTACACGGAGTCCGCGCCGCCGGGGACCCGCACCCGAAGCCGTGCCCGGTCCCCGTCGAGGATCACGTGGCCGGGGGAGCCGTCGTGGTGGGGATCGTGGCTGAAGAGCATGTGGGACTCCAGGTACCGAGGGAAAGTGCAAGTCACATCATGGCAAGAAAACGTCGTCAATGCGAAAGTTCTTACGCAGTTCTCTTGCAGGATCCGAGATTCGCACGGGCCCCGGACCGCTCCCTCGCTCCGATGACCGGGGAGGAGTCGCAACGGGCCCAGTCTCTTCGGCCGCCCCCCTGTCCCGCCGGATTCTTCCGGGTTACCGTTGGTATATGAGCCTTGAGCTGCCAACCGAAAGACTCCTGATCAGGGAGTGGGAGCTGGGCGATGCCGACGCGGCCCTCCAGATCTACGGGGCCGAGGAGGTCGCGCACTGGCTGACACCGGAGTGGCACCCGGTGACCGACATCAGCGCGATGCGCTCAGTGCTCCACGCGTGGATCGAGGCGGGACCGAACCTCATCCCACCCGCCGGGCGCTGGGCGATCATCAACCAGAAGGACGGACAACTGGTGGGAGGGCTGTCCCTTAAGCTGCTCCCGCCCTTCGAGGAGGACTTCGAGCTCTCCTGGGTGCTGCGTCCGGACGTGTGGGGGCAGGGCTACGCCACCGAGGCGAGCCGGGCCATCATCGACTGGGCCTTCCGCCAGGGGATCGAGGAGGTGTTCGCGGTCGCGCGCCCCCGCAACGAGCGAGCGCTCGCGGTGGCTCGCAGACTCGGGATGGAATGGGTCGGCGAGACCGAGAAGTACTACGACATGCGTCTCCAGGTGTTCCGCATGCGTCCTGGCTGACCCGGGACGAAGGCCGCCGCGGCGACGGGCGGTCCCACGGGCGCGGCCCGACGGAGGAAAGCTCCGCCGGGCCGCGCCCGTGTCCGGGGGAGCGCGGGTCAGGACAGGAGCTGGCTGATCCGCTCGACCTCCTCCTCGGACAGGCGGACGGCGGCCGCCGCCGTGTTCTCCTCCAGGTGGGACACGCGCGAGGTCCCCGGGATCGGCAGCATCACGGGGGAGCGGTGCAGCAGCCAGGACAGCGCCAGCTGGACCGGGCTCACGCCGTGCTGGGCCGCGATCCCGGCCAGCGGGGAGTCGGCCGCCGCCATCTCGCCGCGGCCGACCGGGGCCCACGGCAGGAAGGCGATCCCGTCCTTCTCGCACTGCTCCAGGACGTCCTCGGACTGACGGAAGGACGGCGCGTACTGGTTCTGCACCGAGGCGATCGGGGTGATCGCGCGAGCCGCCGACAGCTCGTCCACGCCCACCTCGCTCAGTCCGATGTGCCGGATCTTGCCCTCGCTCCGGAGTTCGGTGAGCACACCGAGCTGGTCGGCCAGCGGCACGTCCGGGTCGATCCGGTGCAGCTGCATGAGGTCGATGCGCTCCACACCGAGGTTGCGCAGGCTCAGCTCCACCTGCTGCCTGAGGTACTCCGGGCGTCCCAGCCGGTGCCACTGCGCGGGGCCGGTGCGCACGAAACCGGCCTTGGTACCGATGACCAGGTCGTCCGCGTACGGGTAGAGCGCCTCACGGATCAGCTGTTCGCTGATCTGCGGGCCGTAGGAGTCGGCGGTGTCGATGAAGTTCACCCCGAGCTCGGCGGTCCGGCGCAGGACGGCCAGGGCCTCGTCGCGGTCGCGGGGCGGCCCCCACACCCCCTCGCCGACGATCCGCATGGCCCCGAACCCCAGACGGTGGACCGGCAGGTCCCCTCCGAGGAGGAGGGTGCCCGCCTGCTCTGCGACGTGGGGAGTGGTGTGTGCGTCGGTCACTGTCTTCCTTCCGCTGCGGCACGACGGCCGGGTTCGTGCCATGGTGCCAGGTCGGCGCGGGTGCGGCCGGTGTCCGCCGCCCCGTGTCGCCCTCGGCCGGGGACCGCAGGATTCCAGGTGGCGCCGGGGCGCGCAAGCAACCCGGCACCCGGCCGGGGCGATCCGGTCGGGGTGACTACCGGAAGGCGTCGAGGTGGTCGGCGACCCACTGGGCGTAGGTGCGCCCGGGGCGGCCGATGACCCGTTGGTAGTCCGGGGACACGTACTCGTCGGGAGTCGGATCGCTGTCGGTCCCGTCGTCCTCGGGGCCGGGCTCCCACAGCAGCCAGTCGCAGAGCTCGGGCGGGACGCCCCGCGCGAGCCACAGCTCTCGGGCCTCGGCCAGGGTCAGCGGCACGAAGGTGATCTCGCGCCCCAGGGCCAGACTGATCACCTCGGTGCGCTGGGCCGGGGTGAGGGACTCCGGGCCGGTGATCTCGTAGGCCCGGCCGTGGTGGCCGTCCTCCAACAGGGTGGCCGCCGCCATGTCGGCCATGTCGGCCTCGTGAACGGGAGCCCCGGGCTCGTCGCCCCGGGGAGCGCGGACCATCCCCTCGGCTCGGACGGAGTCGGGAAAAGAGTCGAGGTCGTTGACCATGAACTCACCGCCGCGCAGGTGGGTCCATTCCAGCCCGGAGCGCTCCACCGCCTCCTCCACGGGGCGGTGGTGCTGGTGACCGTGGTTGTGCTCGGTGTCGGCGCCGGGGGCGGTCTGGACCGATGCCGAGGAGATCAGGACGATCCGTCGCGCCCCGGCGTTCCGGATACGGTCGACGACCTCCTCGGCCGTCTCGGGGTGGGGATAGAGCATGACCGCGTCCACCCCGTCGAAGACGTCGTCCAGGGTTGCGGGGCGTTCGAGATCGCCCTCGACGGGTTCGACGCCCTCGGGGAAGACGCGGTGGGCGGGGTCGCGGCTGAGCGCCCGGACGGTGGCACCGCGTTCGATGAGTCTCGGGACCACCAGGGAGCCGACGGTCCCGCTGGCTCCGGTCACCAGGACGCGCATGGGGGGTTCCTCTCCAGAGATTATGGGAGTCATGTCTATCATAATGGGACATTGATGTCCCAGAAAGAGCGGCGGGGTTCCGTTTTTGGTGCGAACGGTAGGTTGGCGCCATGACGAGCACCGAGAGCCCGAGGACGGGTGTACGTGCCCGGACGCGGGGGGCGATCCTGCGCGCCGCCGCCACCGTCCTGGCCAACGACCGCAACGCGCCGCTGTCCGAGGTCGCCGAGGCGGCGCGGGTGGGACGCAGCACCCTGCACCGCTACTTCCCCGACCGCGACGTGCTGCTCGCCGCCACCTACGAGGAGGCGCTGTCGGAGATCGGGCGGGTCATGGACGAGGCGCGCGTGGAGGAGGGGTCCGCCCAGGAGGCCATGCGCCGGGTGGTCGCCGCGCACGTGGAGGTGGGGGACTGGGTGGTCTTCGCCTTCGGTGACACCGCCAGCGAAGTCTTCGACGACGCCCCCGACGCCACGGAACCCGAGCCCGAGATCCTCACGGGCCTGGTGCGCCGGGGGCAGGAGGAGGGGGTGTTCGACCCGGACGCCGATCCCGCATGGGCGGTGCAGGTCCTGTGGGCGCTGGTCTTCACCGGGCTGGAGCGAGCCTCGCGGGGGCAGATGCCCCGGCACGCGGTGGCCCCGGCGGTCGTGCGCACCCTGGAGCGGGGGATCGGCGTCCGGAGGTGATCGGGGGGAGACAGCTTGGTGGAAGGTCAGCGGCACCCCGGGCGGGTGGACGTGTGCGCCTGGAGGATCGGCGCGGCCAGGGCCACGCGGTGCTCCCCGCAGCGGCAGCGCTGGTAGATGACCACGCCCTCACTGGTGGGATGGGTGGAGTCGGTGGTCCAGCGGTGTTCGTGCTCGGTCATGGCCTCAGTCTGATGTAATGGCATTATGCATCTCAACCCTTACGGTCAGGGCCCCCTCTCCCTGGCGGTGGACCTGGCCAACCGGCCGTGCTCCGAGACCGCCGACCTGGAGCGCCGCTGCGCGGAGGTGGGCTTCCTCCTGGAACGTGCGGTGGGGGAGGACGACCTCGCCCGGGTCCACGACTTCCTGACCGGGTGGGCCGCCGTCGTCGACAGCGCGGACCCGCCCACCCGAGCCGAACGCCTCAACGCCCTGCTCATCGAGTACTCCGGTCCGCCGAGGCTGACCGACCACGCGGGCACCGGCTGGCACCTGCACTACCGCCCCGACGACCTGCCCGCCCATCGGCAGATCGCCTCGCTGATCGCCGTGGGCACCGCCCTGCACCTGACCGGCCGTGGCATGCACCGCCTGGGCCGCTGCGCCGCCCGCGGTTGCGCACTCGTCTACGCCGACTTCTCCCGCAACGGCCGCCAGCGGTACTGCTCGCCCGCCTGCGGCAACCGCGACGCCGTCCGCCGCCACCGCGCCCGCGCCGCCGACGAACCGGAAGGTGCCGACGCCGCGCTCTGATCCGACCGCGCGCGGACGGGCCGCACGCGCCGAACCGCAGGGCGGACGCACCGCCCCACCAGCGAGGATGTGAGACTGGTGCGATGCAAGAAGGTCTCCCGCGTTTCGACGCGAGCAGCCAGCGCGCGCTCGCGGAGCTGCTGGTCCGGTTGGAGGAGGGCGAACACCCGTCCACGGACGACGTCACCGCTCTCCTCGGCCCCGTGGACGACGCTCTGGTGGAGCGCGTCAGGAGCCTGTCCGCACGCCTGTCCCGACTCCGGCGCCGCGAGGGAGAACTCTCGGCGCTGATCGCCAGCACACGCGACCTCGTCGAGGTCCGTGACGTGGAACCGCTGCTCAGACGGCTGGTCGACCGCGCCCACGACCTCGTCGGAACGGACGTCACCTACCTGTCCGTCCACGACAGGGACACCGACGAACTCTTCGTGCGGGCCAGCCGGGGCACGGTCTCCCCGCGCTTCCCGGGTCTGCGCGTCCCCGCCGGGGCCGGGATCGCGAGCCGTGTGGTGCGCACCAACACCCCCCAGTGGACCTCCGACTACGGCGTGCGGGACGACTTCGACCGCGACCCCGGGATCGACGCCGCCATCGCCGAGGAACAGCTGCGCTCCCTTGTCGGTGTGCCGATGTCCGCCAACGGGGAGATCCTGGGTGTCCTCTTCGCCGCCGACCGCGCATCGCGCCCCTTCGCCCGGGAGGAGATCGCCCTGCTCTCGGCCTTCGCCGACCAGGCGGCGGTCATCCTGCACACGGCCCGCCTGTTCGCCGCCGCCACGGAGGCGGCGGAACGCGCCGAGCGCCACGCGGAGGCCATGGCCGCCGCCGCGCGGGTGCACGAACGGCTGACCGCCCTGGTCCTGTCCGGGCACGGCCCACGCGAGGTGGCCCTGACCCTCGCGGAGTCCCTGGGGCGCACCGTCGCCATCGCCGACCGCGACCACCACGCGGTCACCCGCACCTCCGAGGTGGCCGCCGGGTGGTGGCCGGACGGGCGACTGGCCCCCGCCGCCACGAGGGCACTCGCTCGCAGCCGCGAGTCCGGCCACTGCGTTCCGGTGGAGGGGCCGGGGCCGGAGGTGGTGGTCGCGGTCTCCGCGGGGGCCGAGCTGCTGGGCATGCTGCTGGTGGGGGAGGGCGACGGCGTCCTCAGTGACGTCGAGCGCCGCACCGTCGAACGATCGGGGCAGATCCTGGCCCTGCTGACCATGCAGAGCGAGGCCGTCGCCCACGCCGAGGAACGGGTGCGCGGTGAGCTCGCCCTCGACCTGTTCTCCGGCACGGCGGACACCGACACCCTCCGCCGCCGGGCCTCGGCGCGCGGCATCGTCCTCGACCAGCCCTGGACCGTGGTCGTCCTCCCCGTCCCCGACCGCCACCGGCACGCCCTGCACCGGGCCCTGGCCGTTCACCAGGGGTGGATGGCCGCACCGCAGGGGGAGGGGGTGAGCGTCCTCGTCCCCGGAAGGAACCCCACCGCCGCCGCCGAACAGGTGGCCCAGAGGGTCGCAACGGCCACGGACGCGCCAGTCCTGGCGGTGGGCTCGGCGGTCGGCACCCTCCCCGACCTGCCCGCCGTCCTCGCGGAGGCCTGGGAGTGCGCCGCGTTCCTGCCCGCCCTGGGCGTGCGCCGGGGAGCCTTCGAGGTGGACGACTACGCCCCCTACCTGGCGATGTTCGGCACCGACGGGGGTCGCGCGCTGACCTTCGTCGAACGGGTGATCGGCCCCGTCCTCGCCTGGGACGAGCGGCACCACTCCGACCTGACCGGGACCATCACCGCGCTCGCCGCGAACGGCGGGAGCGTGACCCGCGCCGCGCGCGCCCTGTACGTCCACCCCAACACCGTCAAACAGCGTCTGGAGAGGATCACCTCGTTGCTGGGCGAGGACTGGCGGTCCGCCGACTCCATGTTCCGGGTGACCGTGGCCACCCGCCTCCACCTGCTCGGACGGGGCGGGAAGTGACAGGTTAACCGTGGGTTTCCTGTCCGTTTCGGACATGTCCCGGGGGTGAACGGCACTGCTTGGATGGACCAATCCGCAGTGACGTACCCCACATTGGGGGCGCCCCTTCCCTCAGGAGTGAATCCACACGTGGTGCAAACCAGCAGGTTGTCCGGTTTCCGTTCCCTCAGCGTCCAGGAGCGGCGCGCGAGCCTGGCCTCCGTCAGCGGCCTGGACGCGACCGTGTTCGACGCCCTCGACCAGCACGGCTTGAGCGTGGCGGCGGCCGACCACATGATCGAGAACGCCGTCGGCGTGATGGGCGTCCCGGTCGGCGTCGCCACCAACTTCACGGTCAACGGACGCGACGTCCTCGTTCCGATGGCCACCGAGGAGCCCTCGGTGGTGGCCGCCGCCAGCAACGCCGCCCGCATCGCCCGGGTTCGGGGCGGGTTCAGCACGAGCTCGACCGGCCCGGTGATGCAGGCGCAGATCCAGGTCGTGGACGTGGCCGACCCCGAGGCCGCCCGCCTGCGCGTCCTGGAGGCCCGCGCCGAACTCGTGGCACTGGCCAACGAACAGGACCCCAGGCTCGTCGAGGTCGGCGGTGGCGTGCGTGACCTCACGGTGCGCACGGTCAGGGCGTTCGAGGAGACCTACGTCGTGGCCCACCTGGTGGTCGACGTGCGCGACGCCATGGGGGCCAACGCGGTCAACACCATGGCGGAGGCGGTGGCGCCCCGCCTGGCCGAGGCTGCCGGGGGCCGTCCGGTCCTGCGCATCCTCACCAACAAGGCCGACCTGCGGCTCACCCGCGCGCGGGCCGTCCTGGACACCGAGGCCCTCGGGGGCGAGGCCATCGCCACCGACATGATCCATGGTTACCGCCTGGCCGCCGCCGACCCCTACCGCGCCGCCACCCACAACAAGGGCATCATGAACGGTGTCTCCGCCGTCGTGCTGGCCACCGGTAACGACACCCGAGCGGTCGAGGCCGGGGCCCACTCCCACGCCGTCGACGCCGAGGGGCGCTACACCTCGCTGTCCACCTTCGAGCGCGACGCCGACGGCAACGTCGTGGCCACGCTCGAACTGCCCACCCCCGTGGGCCTGGTCGGCGGCGCGACCCGCACCCACCCGGCCGCCCAGGCCGCCGTCGCCCTCACCGGGGTCGCCGACGCCACGGAGCTCGGTGAGCTCATCACCGCCGTGGGGCTGGCCCAGAACGTCGCCGCGGTGCGCGCCCTCGCGGGCGAGGGCATCCAGCGCGGCCACATGTCGCTGCACGCCAGGAACATCGCGGTCGCCGCCGGAGCGAGCGGTGACGAGGTGGACCGCGTCGTGGCCGTCCTCGTCCAGGAGAAGGCCATCCGGCAGGACCGGGCCGAGGCGGTCCTCGGCCAGCTGAGGGGACGATGATGACCGAACCCACGACGGAGCAGGAGGAGGACGGCGGCCGCCTCCTGGAGATCTGGGGCGACACCGTCGACTCCCGCCACACGATCTGGGCGATCGCGCTCGGCATCGGTCTGACCGTGCCCCTGTACCTGGGGGCGGAACTGCTGTTCTCCCGCCTGGTCGACGACCAGACCGTCGCCGGGACCTACGCCCTCCTGGTCGGACTCGTCGGCTGTCTGCTGGCCGGGTTCGGCGGGGCGCTGCTGTTCCCGCCCAAGCGCGTGGTCACCGAACACGCACCCACCGAGCAGAGCAGGCGGGCCGCCATGGACGCCGTCGAGGCCGACTACGGCCCGCTCGGCGACCCCACCGAACTGTCCGAACCCGTGCAGAGGGAACTGCGTGCGCTCGGACTCTTCGACGACCTGCTGGCGCAGCACCGCCGCCGCAGCGAGGAGCAGAACCCGTGAGTCCCGAACTGCTGACCGACGCCTCCTGGGCCCTGGGCATGGGCCTGATCGGCGCCGTGGTCTTCGCCTTCATCGGCCTGGCCTCCTACACCGACGAGACGGCCACGATCGCGCCGCTGACCCTGCTGGTGGTGCTGCTCGGAGTTCCGCCCGCCGGAGTGTTCACCTTCTTCATGGCGGGGATCGTCGCCAAGCACATCACCCACGCCATCCCCACGGCCCTGTTGGGCATCCCCGGCGACACCCTCGCCGTGCCCATGCTCAGGGACGCCCAGCTGCTCCGTGAGCTCGGGGTGCCGCACATCGCGCTGCGCAAGGCGATCTCGGGCGGCGTGATCGCCGCCTTCCTGTCGGTGCCCCTGGCCGTGCTGTTCGCGTGGGCGCTGAGCCCCTTCGCCGACGCCATCGGCGAGGCCGCGCCGTGGATCTTCGTGGTCGCGGCCGTGCTCATCGCCTACACGTCCAAGGGGAGGCTGGCGGCGGTACTCGCCCTGGTGCCGTTCGTCCTGCTCGTCGTGGGCATGCAGGCCTTCGTGTCCCAGACGACCGGGGGGACGCTGACCATCAGCTTCTTCCTGGGCATCGCCACCGGGCCGCTGATCGCGGACCTGTTCCTGTCGCTGGCGCCCTCGGGCCGGGCCACGCTGCGGCGCCGCGCCCGCCGCCGCTTCGACCTGGCCCCCGACACCCGGACCTGGTCCGGGCGCCTGCCCAACCCGCTCAAGGTGCTGGACCGCAAGCAGGTCGCCTACACAAGCGCCGCCGCCGGAGTCTCCAGCGCGACGTTCGTGTTCTCCCCGGTGGCCATGACGGTGCTCATGGGCGAGATCGTCGGTGCCCGGATCAAGAACGGGTACCACCGGCTCACGACGGTGATGTCGGTGCGCAACGGCACCACCGAGTCCACCTACATCGCCGAGACGCTGATCCCGCTGATCGCGCTGGGGCTGCCGCTCTCGCCGATGGCCGCCGGACCGGCCGCGCCGCTGTTCAACGCGCCGCCGGTGCACACGGTCAACACCGAGACCGGCGAGACGCACAACCTGCACGACCTGATGTCCAGCGGCGAGTTCCTGGTCTACGGACTGCTGGGCGTGATCATCGCCTCCGTCATCGCCTACCCGTTCGCGATGACCTACGCGCACCGGGCGGCGTCGTTCGTCATGCGCCGGATCTCGCACGAGGCGATCATCGGCGCCTTCGCCGGGCTGATCCTGGTGATCTGCCTGTACGAGGGCGGTCTGCTCGCGGTGGGCGTGACCCTCACCGTGGGCCTGGTCGGCGGACTCTTCGGCAAGATGTTCAACATGCACAGCGGTGTGCAGTTCATGGGCTTCTACGTGGCGGTCCTGACCGTCCCCCAGCTGCTCGCGCTGGCGGCCTGAACCCACAGGGGAACTCCGCGGCCCGACCCCGTCCTGGTCGGGCCGCGGAGCCGTGTCCGGGGGTCAGTGCGCGGCGTCGCGCCGGGCCACGGAGGCGAGGTCGGCCTCGATACGCGCGGTGGTCTCCAACAGGGCGGGGAGCAGGTCGCGTCGCACGTCCTCGATGGAGGAGCGGTTGGCGTGCGCGGACACGTTGGTCGCGGCGATGACGCGGCCGCTGGCGTCGCGGATCGGCGCGGCCAGTGAGCGCAGCCCCTCCTCCAGTTCCTGGTCGACGATCGCGTACCCCTGCTCGCGCACGCGCAGGATCTCGGTCCTCAGGGCGGCGGAGCTGGTGAGGGTGAAGCGGGTCAGCGGCCTCAGCTCGACCCGGTCCAGGTAGGCGTCGAGCTCGGCGTTGCCGTAGCCCGCCAGCAGCACCCTGCCCATGGACGTGGTGGAGGCGGGGAAACGGGTGCCCACGGCGATGGACACGGCCATGATCCGCGAGGTCGCCACTCGGGCGACGTAGAGGACGTCGTCCCCCTCCAGGACCGACACCGAGGCCGACTCGCGGACCTTGGCGGACAGGTCCTCCAGGTGCGGCTGGGCCACGTCGGGAAGCCCGGCGGAGGCCACGTAGGCGTACCCCAGCTCCAGCACGCGCGGGGTGAGGGCGAACATCCGGCCGTCGGTGCGCACGTACCCGAGGTCACCCAGGGTCAGCAGGAAGCGGCGGGCGGCGGCCCGGGTGAGGTCGGTGACGCGCGCGACCTCGCTCAGGGTCATCGACGGACGCTCGGCCGAGAAGGCGCGGACGACCATGAGCCCCCGCTCCAGGGACTGCACGAAGTGTGCGCCGCGTTCGGGGGCGTCTTCGGTGGTCATGGGGCCTTCCAGGTCCGGGTGCGGAAGTGGCGGTCGCGCCGCTTCGGGTCACGGTCATCGCGATGTTCTCATACCGAACAGCTGGGACGAGCCTTGACCCTTCCTGTGATCGGCGCTAACGTCATTCCCAATTGTTCGCAGTGTGAACATCAATTCGCTATACGAACCGGAGGGTCGCCATGGCCGTGCCCCTGGACGAGGCGGTCCGGCAGCTCATCCATCACGGCGACACCGTCGCTCTGGAGGGGTTCACCCATCTCATCCCCGTGGCCGCCGGGCACGAGATCATCCGCCAGGGCCTGCGGGACCTGACCCTGGTCCGTATGACGCCCGACATCGTCTACGACCAGCTCATCGGCGCCGGATGCGCGCGTCGCCTGGTCTTCTCCTGGGGCGGCAACCCCGGCGTCGGCTCGCTGCACCGCTTCCGTGACGCGGTCACCCGCTCCTGGCCGGTCCCGCTGGAGATCGAGGAGCACAGTCACGCGGGGATGGCCAACCGCTACGTCGCGGGCGCCTCGGGCCTGCCGTTCGCGGTGATGCGCGGGTACGCCGGTACCGATCTGGTCGAGCACAACCCTCACATCAGGACCATCACCTGCCCCTTCACCGGGCAGGAGCTGGCCGCTGTGCCCGCGCTCAACCCCGACGTCGCCGTCATCCACGCCCAGCGGGCGGACACCCGGGGCAACGTCCAGCTGTGGGGCATCACCGGAATCCAGAAGGAGGCCGCCCTGGCGTCCGACCGGGTGTTGGTCACGGTGGAGGAGGTCGTGGACACCCTCGATCCCGTCCCGGGCCAGGTGATCCTGCCCAGCCGGGTCGTGGACGCGGTCAGCGTCGTTCCCGGCGGCGCCGCCCCCTCCTACGCCCACGGCTACTACGAGCGGGACAACGCCGCCTACCGTGCCTGGGACGAGGTCGGGCGCGACCGCGAGGCCTTCACCGCCTGGCTCGCCGACCTCACCGCGGGCTCACAGCCCCGCTCCGCCCCTCCCGCCACCCCGTCGCCCGAGTCCCCGGACAGCGACACCGAGCCCGCTGGGAGAGGCGCGTGACCACCGTGACCTGGACCTCCGACGAGATCATGACCGTCACCGCCGCGCGTTCGCTGCGCGACGGGATGGCCTGTTTCGTCGGTATCGGCCTGCCCAGCACCGCCGCGAACGTGGCCAGTCGAACGCACGCCCCCGACCTGTGGATGATCTACGAGTCCGGCACCCTGGGCGCCTCCCCCGACCACCTGCCGCTCTCCATCGGGGACGGGATCCTGGCCGACACCGCCGACACGGTGGTCTCGGTCCCCGAGGTCTTCAACTACTGGCTCCAGGCCGGGCGCATCGACGCCGGGTTCCTCGGCGCCGCGCAGATCGACCGGTTCGCCAACATCAACACCACCGTCATCGGCGACTACGCGGACCCGAAGGTGCGCCTGCCCGGAGCGGGCGGCGCCCCCGAGATCGCCGCTTCCTGCCGCGAGGTCATCGTGATCATGCGTCACAGCCGCCGCGCGTTCGTGGAGAGGGTGGACTTCGTGACCTCGGTGGGCCACGGATCGGGCCCGGGTGATCGCGAGCGGCTCGGACTGACCGGGGCGGGGCCGGTTAGGGTCATCACCGACCTCGGGGTCCTCGAACCCGACCCCACCACACGCGAGCTCACCCTGGTGGGACTGCACCCGGGTGTGGAACTCGCGCAGGTCCAGGAGGCCACCGGCTGGGACCTGCGGGTGTCCGACGACCTCGTCCGCACTCCCGCACCCACCGACACCGAACTCTCCGTGGTCCGCTCCCTGACCGGCGCCGCCTGAACCACCCGTTCACGGACCCACCCCCTCGCCGCTGGAGGCCCCGGGACCCGGCCGTCCCCCCGGGGCCCGCTCCGAAAGGAAGGACCGCATGCCCACCACCTCCGACGGGTCCGGGTCGCACCCGCGCGGATACGTCCGCGACCACGGCTCCCACCCGCCCCTGGACTACCCCGGTTACGGGAGCACCGCGCTGCGCCATCCCCAGCGCCCGCTCACCCTGCTGCCGCACACTCTCACCGAGATCACCTCACCCGTCCTGGGCGAGGACCGCCTCGGCGCCCACGACCACGACCTCACCCGCCAGCACGAAGGCGAACCCCAGGGCCAGCGCATCATCGTCCACGGTCAGGTCCGTGACAGCGACGGCCTCCCCGTGCCGCACAGCCTCGTGGAGGTCTGGCAGGCCAACGCCGCCGGACGCTACCGCCACACCGGTGACAACTGGCCCGCCCCGCTCGACCCGAACTTCTCCGGTGTGGGGCGTGTCCTCACCGACGCGGAGGGACGCTACAGGTTCGTCACCGTGCGGCCCGGCGCCTACCCCTGGAAGAACCACCAGAACGCCTGGCGCCCCGCCCACATCCACTTCTCGCTGTTCGGACGGGCCTTCACCCAGCGGCTGGTCACCCAGATGTACTTCCCCGACGACCCCCTGTTCTTCCAGGACCCCATGTGGCAGTCGGTCCCCGACGATCGGGCCCGCGAGCGCATGCTGGCCCGCTACGACCACGACTCCACCCAACCCGAGTGGGCCCTGGCCTACCGGTGGGACATCGTGCTGCGCGGACGCGACCAGACCCCGTTCGAGTCCGAGGAAGAGGTCCTGGAGGACGACGAATGACCCCCCGACCCACCGCCGACCAGGTGCCCACCACCCCGTCCCAGACCGTCGGCCCCTACCTGCACATCGGCCTGCCCTGGCCGGACGGCCCCTTCGCCGTCGCCGAGGGCACGCCCGGCGCCGTCCGACTGCGCGGCACCGTGTACGACGGTGCGGGCGCCCCGGTCACCGACGCCCTGGTCGAGACCTGGCAGGCCGACCCGCACGGGCGGTTCGACCACCCGGACGACCCCCGTGGCGCCCGCTCCCTGCCCGGCTTCCGGGGGTTCGGCCGCTGCCCCACCGACGCGGCGGGCTCCTACGAGATCCTCACCCTCAAGCCCGGATCCGTTCCGGGGCCCGGTGGCGAGCAGGCGCCCCACGTCGACATCTCCGTCTTCGCGCGCGGCATGCTGCACCGGGTGGTCACCCGCCTGTACTTTCCCGAGGAGGAGGCGGCCAACGCGGCCGACCCCGTCCTGCGCTCCGTGACCGACCCCGCCGACCGAGCCACCCTCGTCGCCAGCCGGGTGGAGGGCGGCTACCGCTTCGACATCCGCCTCCAGGGCGAGGGGGAGACGGTCTTCTTCGACGTCTGAACCGAGCTCCCCGCCGCCCCGTCGGCCCCGACCCGCTCCGCAACCCCACCCGACCCAGTGAGGGACCACCATGACCGGCCTGTTCGACGGTGTCCTCAACCACGGCCCCCTCGGGCCGCTCACCGACGACACCGCCTGGCTCCGGGCCCTGCTCGACACCGAGGCCGCCCTGGCCCGAGCCCTGGCTGACACCGGCCTCATCACTGCGGAGCGGGCCGAGGCCGTCGCCGCCGCGTGTGTGGCCGACCGCTACGACCCGGCCGACCTCGGCAGGGCTGCGGCGGCCGGCGGCAACCCGGTCATCCCGCTGGTCGCACGGCTCACCGAGAACGTGCGCGCGACCCATCCCGACGCCGCTCGGCATGTCCACCAGGGGGCCACCAGCCAGGACGTCATGGACACCGCGGCCATGCTCCTGGTCCGCCGGGCCGGGACCGCCCTGCGCACCGAACTGGCCGCACTCACGGGGGAGCTGCGATCCCTGGCCCACCGCCACCGCGCCACCCCCGCGCCCGGCCGGACCCTGCTCCAACAGGCCCTACCCACCACCTTCGGCGCCGTCGCCGCGAGCTGGACGTCCGGACTGGCCGGTGCGGCCGACCGCCTCGACCACGTGCTGGACCACCACCTGGCCGCCCAACTCGGCGGAGCCGTGGGCACCCTCGCCTCACTGCACCCGCACGGCCCGGCGGTGGCGTCCGCCTTCGCCGCCCGCCTCGACCTGCCCGAACCCCTCCTGCCCTGGCACACCGAACGCGGACGGATCGCCGAGATCGCCGCCGCGCTCGGCCGGGTGAGCGGCGCGGCCGGGAACGTCGCCCAGGACATCGTGCTGCTGGCCCAGACCGAGGTCGGCGAGGTCACCGAGGAGGGCGGAAGCGGTGTGGGCGGTTCCTCCACCATGCCGCACAAGCGCAACCCGGTCGCCGCCGTCAGCGCGCTGGCCGCCGCCCGCCAGACGCCCGGCCTCGTGGCCACCCTGTTCGCGGCGCAGATCCAGGAGCACCAACGCGCGGCGGGGGCCTGGCACGCCGAGTGGCTGCCCCTGACCGACCTGCTCCGGCGCACCGGCTCCGCCGTCTCCTGGCTGCGCGTGAGCGTCGAACGCCTCCGCGTGCACCCGGACCGCATGGCCGCCAACCTCGACCTCACCGGCGGGCTGGCCCTCAGCGAACGACTCACCGCGGACCTGACCCCCGAACTCGGCCGACTGGAGGCCCACCAGCGCGTCACCACCGCCTGCCGGGCCGCCGTGGACGAGGGCCGCGACCCGGTGGAGGTCCTGGCCGAACACCTCCACGGCCTGCGCACCCGCGACCGGATCAGCGCGCTGCTCGACCCCGCCGACTACCTTGGCGCCGCACCGGTGTTCGCCGACCGGGTGACGGGTAGGACCGGCCGGACGGACCCCACCGACAACGAAGAAGGAACCGATGAGCGTTGACCTCCACCACGTCGTGAGCGGACCGGCGGACGCACCGCCGCTGGTGCTGGCCGGGTCCCTCGGCACCACCGGGCGGATGTGGGAGCCACAGGTCGAAGCGCTCTCCGCCGTCTTCCGGGTGATCCGCGTGGACCTGCGCGGACACGGGGAGTCACCCGCGCCGGAGGGCCCCTACAGCATGGCCGACCTGGGCGGCGACGTCGTGGCCCTGCTCGACCGGCTCGGGATCGGGCGCGCCCACTTCGCGGGCCTGTCCATCGGCGGCATGGTCGGCCAGTGGCTGGCCATCCACGCGCCCGAGCGCGTCGACAGCCTCGTGTTGATGGCCACCTCCCCCCACATGGGCCCCGCCCAGAACTGGCGTGACCGGGCCGCCATGGCCAGGGACCAGGGCACCACCGCCCTGGCCGACGGGGTGGTGCAACGGTGGTTCACCCCGGCCTTCGCCTCCGAGCACCCCCACGACGTCACACTCCTGCGCGACCAGATCGTCGACACCCCGGACGAGGGCTACGCGGGGTGCTGCGGCGCCATCGAGCACCACGACGTCCGCGACGACCTGTACCGGATCACCGCGCCCACACTGGTCGTGGCCGGGGCCGAGGACCCCTCCACCCCGCCCGAGGGCCACGCCGCGCTCATCGCGGAGCGGGTGCCCGGGGCCCGGTTCGTGGTGCTGGAGGGCGCCGCCCACCTTCTGTCGTGGACGCACGCGGCCCGCGTCAACACGCTCATCACACAGCACCTGGCCGAGGCCGACCGACGCGGAGCCGGGACACGGGTGCGTCGCGCCGTCCTCGGGGACGCCCACGTGGACCGGGCCGAGGCCCGCAGGACCGCCTTCACCGAGCCCTTCCAGGACCTCATCACCCGTTACGCGTGGGGTGAGGTGTGGACCCGGCCCGGACTGGACCGGCGCACCCGCAGCTGCATGGTGCTCACCGCCATGGTCGCCCAGGGGCACTGGGACGAGCTGGCCATGCACGTGCGGGCCGCCCTGCGCAACGGTCTGACCCCGGACGAGATCGGCGAGGTCCTCCTCCAGACCGCGGTCTACTGCGGTGTCCCGGCCGCGAACAAGGCGTTCGCGATCGCTCAGGGAGTCCTCGACGAGGAACCGACGGAGTGAACGGCACGGAGTGAGGGCCGCCGTCAGAACCGGCCCGGCGCACATCCCCGCCCCGTTCCGTCGGTGGCCTGATGTACAAGGGACCGTATGGACCACAGCGCACAGGAACTGACGGCTCGGGGCGAACGGCTGCGTGAGCTGCACAGGGGGCCGGAGCCCTTCGTGATCGCCAACGCCTGGGACGCCGGGTCGGCGCGGCTGCTGGGCGGGCTCGGCTTCGCGGCGCTGGCCACCACCAGCGCGGGGCTCGCGCACGGGCTGGGAAGGGCGGACGGCGCCGGACTGGTCTCGCGCGAGGAGACCCTGCGCAACGCCTCGGTGATCGCGGCCGCCACGGACCTGCCGGTCTCGGCAGACCTCGAGGACGGGTTCGGGCAGACCCCCGAGGAAGTGGCCCGCACCATCGTGGAGGCCGGTGCCACGGGGATCGTGGGGGGTTCGGTGGAGGACACCACCGCCGACCCCCACGCCCCGATCCACGGGTTCGAGCTGGCGGTCGAGCGGGTCCGTGCGGCCGTGGAGGCGGCACGGACCCTGCCCTTCCCGTTCACGCTGACCGCCCGCGCGGAGAACTTCCTCCACGGCAGACGGGACCTGGCGGACACCATTCGTCGGCTCAGGGCCTTCGAGGAGGCCGGGGCCGATGTCCTGTTCGCACCCGGATTGCCGGACGCCGAGGCCATCCGAGCCGTGTGCTCCTCGGTGGAGCGCCCGGTCAACGTGCTCGCCTCCGGGGCGGCGGCGGGGATGTCCGTGGCGGAGCTGGGTGCCCTGGGCGCCCGGCGGATCAGCCTCGGCTCGGGGCTGTCGAGGTCCGCGCTGTCCGGCGCTCTGGCAGCGGCACGGGAGGTCGCGCAGCGGGGGACCTTCGGGCGGATGACTGAGGCGGTGTCGAAGTCCGAGGTCGACGGTTCGCTCAGGGACTGACGCCCCGCCGGATCAGTGTTTGAAGGCGACCCCGGCCATCTCCCACCGCTTGGTGTCGGCGTCGTCAGGGCGCCGGAGCGGGTCGCGCTCGGGGTGGCGCCAGGTGGCGCAGTCCACCGCCCGTGGGCCCTGGTCGCGCCCGTCCGTCCAGGGACTGACCAACTCCAGCCCGTCGAAGACCGTGGTCACCTCCTCGGGGGCGCGCACCCGACCCCAGGGGGTGCCGAAGGAAAGGATCTTCTCGGTCATCCACGCCCCCGCCGCGTGGTCGTCCGAGACGATGTGGGAGAAGATCACGCAGGAACCCGGGGCGAGCCGGTCCACCAGGCCGCGCACCATGCCGAAGGGGTCGCTCTCGTCCGGCAGGCAGTGCAGCAGGGAGACCAGCATGACGCAGACCGGAAGGTCCGGGTCGATCAGCCCCTCCGCCTCGGAGGAGTTCAGGATGTCGTCGACGTCCCGGACGTCCGCTCCCAGGAACGCCGTCCCGGCGCTGTCGGTGACCAGGGCCCGGCCGTGGGCGAGCACGATGGGGTCGTGGTCCACGTAGAGGACGCGCGCCCCCGGGTTGATCGCCTGCGCCACCTGGTGGGTGTTCTCCCCCGTGGGCAGTCCGGCCCCGAGGTCGAGGAACTGCTCCACCCCCCGGGAGCTCACCGTCTCGACGGCCCGGCCCAGGAACGCCCTGTTGTCGCGGGCGAAGGCGACCAGTTCGGGGATGCCCTCGGCCAACGTCTCGCAGGCCTTGCGGTCCGCCTCGAAGTTGTCTTTCCCTCCCAACAGGTAGTCGTACATCCGCGCGATGCTCGGAGTGTCCATGTCGAGGTGTGGGGGGAAGCGATCGGCCATAGGAGAGGTACCAATCAGGACTAGTCGTGCGGGGTCATCTCCAGGCGAATCGTAACCGTGTTTCGGCGTTCTTACCGGCGTTTTCCACAAGAAAATCGATCGGACACCTCGGGGGTCATCGCCCGTCTACGAATAGCGCTTCACGGAACGGTCGAAACCGGGCAGGTGATCGGCTACACGCCCTGGGGCGACGGCCCTCACGCGGTCTCCGATCCCCTCCGGCAGTGGTGGTGGCGGGGGTGTCACGGGGTGGGACCAGAAGCCCGCCGGGGAAAGGGGATTGGTTGTTTGTGCCTGGGCGGCGAAAACGTCGATTCCGGTTTCACTGAGTTCCCGGGAATGGCCCGGGGACCCGTCCTCCTCGAACTGAGTGCCACCGGCCGAGGGGACCTTCGGGCCGATGGGCCGGGTCCTGACCAGTTCCACCAACGCGCGCCGTTCCCGGCCCGCCCACCGGGTGAGCGCGAAGGGGTCACGGTCGGCCTCGGCCCCCAGCGCGGCCGCGACCGCCGTCAGGTGCGCGCACCGTCCGCCCCAGTGGTCGCAGGAGCACGTCGCGACCAGTCCCGCCCAACCCTGCGGCACCAGGTCCAGGCCGAGCAGGGTGAACACGCGTGCCGCGGCCTCGGGCAGTTCACCGGCGAGCAGACGCGCCCTGAACAGCGGCTGCGAGGCCAGCGCCGCGCCCACCCGCTCCCAGTCCGCGCTCTCCCACACGGTCCGGATCAGGCTCACCTCGTGTCCCCGGACCCTGGCGCCCACCTCACCGGCCCGCACCGAGAACCGCTCCACCGCCCCGGGATCGGCGCCCACCGTTCCCAGGGCCCCGCCCACCAGTTCCGACCAGCTCATCCCGAGACCGCCTCCGGCGCCAGCCGCACGACCTCGCGCAGGTCCTCCACCGACAACCCGCCCAGCCACCCCTCCCCGGTGGCCACCGCGCCGTCGGCCAGCACGCTCTTGCGTTCGATCATCTCGTCCACCCGTTCCTCCACGGTGCCCACGCACACCAGCTTGCGCACCTGCACGTTCCGGCGCTGACCGATCCGGAAGGCCCGGTCCGTGGCCTGGTTCTCCACCGCCGGGTTCCACCAGCGGTCCACGTGCACCACGTGGTTGGCGGCGGTCAGGTTCAGCCCGGTCCCGGCCGCCTTGAGGGACAGCAGGAACACCACCGGACCCGCCACCGTCTGGAAGTGCTCGGTCATCCGCTCGCGCTCGGCGCGGGAGGTGCCGCCGTGCAACCACAGCACGGGCACGCCCAACCGGGACCGAAGATAGGGCGCCAGCCGCTCACCCCAGCGCGCGTACTGCGTGAAGCACAGCGCCTTGTCGCCCTCGGCCACCGCCTCTCCCAAGATCGACTCCAGGCGGTCGAGCTTGCCGGACCGGCCCGCGAGCGCCGAACCGTCTCCGAGGAACTGGGCCGGGTGGTTGCAGATCTGCTTGAGCCGGGACATGGACGACAGCACCAGCCCCTTGCGCTCCTTCTCGTCGGCCTCGGCCATCCGCTCCGCCAGGTCGTCCACCACGGCCTTGTACAGGGAGGCCTGCTCGGGGGTGAGCGTGCACCAGGTGCGCATCTCCTGCTTCTCCGGCAGGTCCGCGATGATCGAACGGTCGGTCTTCAGCCGACGCAGCACGAACGGCCCGGTCAGCCGACGCACCAGGTCAGTGCCCTCACCCGCACCCTCCTCCGCCTCGGCCCGGTCGGCCACCGCGCGCTGGAAGTCCGCGGCCGTCCCCAGCAACCCGGGGTTGGCGAACTCCATCACCGACCACAGCTCGCCCAGGTTGTTCTCCACCGGGGTCCCGGTGAGCGCGATCCGGGTGGCGGCGGGCAGCGAGCGCACCGCCCGCGCCTGCGCCGTGGCGTGGTTCTTCAGCGCCTGGGCCTCGTCGCAGACCACCCGGTGCCAGGGCATCCCCGCCAGTTCCTCGGCGTCGCGCGTCACCACCCCGTAGGTGGTGACCACCAGGTCGCAGGAGCCCACGATCCGCGCCAGCGCGTTGCCGGTCGGCCGGTCCGGCCCGTGCTGGACGTGCACCCGCAGTCCAGGGGCGAACTTCCCCGCCTCCTTGCGCCAGTTGCCGACCAGCGACACCGGGCACACCAGCAGCGTCGGCCCGGGCGCCGGACTCCCGGCGCGCTCGTCGGTGAGCAGGGCCAGCAGCTGCACGGTCTTGCCCAGCCCCATGTCGTCGGCGAGCACCGCGCCCAGCCCGAGCTCTCCCAGGAACCGCAGCCAGGCCGAACCCCGGTCCTGGTAGGGGCGCAGGGCCCCCTCGAACCCGGGCGGGGTGCCCATGGGGCGGGGCGCGGCCTTGGCCCCGCCGTCCAGCAGGGCGCCCAGCGGCCCCCCGGCCACCACGTCCGCCACCGGCAGCGGGGTGGGCTCCGCGCCGATCGCCGTCCGCAGGGCCTCCTCGCGGCGGATCGGGCCCCGACCGCTCCGCCGCATCAGGTCCAGGGCGGCCTCGACGCGTTCGGGGTCCATCTCCATCCACCGGCCGCGCACCTGGACCAGGGAGCGCTTGAGCCGGGCCAGCTCGGCGAGCTCGTCCAGTTCCCCCTCGTCCAGTGGCTCCTGCGCCCCGGGGCCGCGCAACAGCGCCTCGAAGGACACGTCCACCAGCTCGGTGGGGCCCACCCCGCCGCGCCCGCGCCGTTTCGGTTCCTCGTTGACCGTCATGCGCAGCGCGAGGGCGCCGCGGCCGCTCCATTCGGGCAGGACCACGCCGAACCCCGCCGAGGTGAGCCGGGCGGCGGTCTGTCCCACGAAGGCCTGGGCCCGTGCGGTGTCCATGGCGAGGCGGGCCGGGGCCAGGTCGCCCAGGGCTCGCTGGAGACAGGGCATGTGGCGTACGGCCCGGCGCAGGTCGGCCAGGGCGGTGGTCGCGACGTCCTCGGGCAGCCAGGCGGCGCCCTCTCCCAACCACACCCGTTCCAGGGGCAGGCGCAGGCCGGGGTCGGTGGTGGAACGCACCCAGAACTCCACCGTCCAGGGGCGCGGACCGCCTTGCGCGCTCTCGGGTTCGGGTTCGCGCAGGACGAAGAGGAGCTGGGCCCGGCCGCCTCCGCGCACCCGGGACCGCCACTCCCGCAGGGGGCCGCGCAGCTCCCGTGCGGTGTCGACGTCCACCCGGGAGTGCGCCCCGGTGAGCGCGCCCGCCAGCCGTGCGGCCGGTGGTGCGTCGGAGTCCGGGCGCGCGTTCCCGCGGGCTCCGGGTGCCGCCGTGGCCAACCGCCGGGCGACGGCGTCGGTGAGGAGTTCGAGCGGGGCCAGCACACACAGGCGGGCCGCCTCCCCCCGGTCCTCCTGGGTCAGGTGCGCCACGGCCGCAGGGGGAAGCGCCCGGGTGAGCGCCGACAGGTGCTCCTCGGCGGTGTCGAGCGGGGCGGGCCGCCACCGGGCCCGAGGCGGGTCGCCGACCAGGTCGGGCAGGACGCATCCGGCTCGGACCAGCCCTTCGGCGAGGGCGTGCACCGCCCGAAGGTGGGTCAGGGCGGGGCCGAGTGCCACGGGGAGGGAGTCCAGCGCCGACAGCAGGGCGTCGGCCCGCGCGGGGGACAGCTCCAGCCCCGGGACCGACCAGGCGCGGAACTCCGCGGGAGCGGTGTCGCCGGTGTCGGACGGGGCGGGGGCCTCCCGCGTCCCCGGCAGCCACAGGACCGGAGTGACGGAGTCGGGGGAGTCGGGGTCGATCCCGGCCTTGGCGGCCATCGCGCGCAGCTCCTGAACCCCGACGGCGCCGGGGTGGGTCCCCGTCGCCGGGGCGGCGGGGACCCGTTCGTCCGCCTCGCCCCAGAGCACCAGCGAGTCCCTGGACCACACCGCGTGCAGAACCCGCACGCACACCCCCCGCATCGAACACGAACGTCGTCGGCACCCAGTATCACCGGGGCCGACGACGTTCGGGGACGCGCGGGTCAGAGGTTGTCGGGCACCGTGTTGCCGACGGACTCGATGCCCTTCTTCAGGTCGGTGCGCCACAGCAGCACACCGCCGATGACGAAGAAGACCACCAGCGAGAAGATGGCGGTACGGAAGCCGCCGGTCAGGTTGACGACCAGGGTGATCGAGGCCGCGCCCAGCAGCACCGATCCGCGGTCGGCCAGCTGGAACAGGCTGAAGTACTCCGCCTCGTGCCCGCGCGGGATGAGCAGCGAGTACAGCGCCCGCGCGAGGGACTGCGTGCCGCCCAGCACCATGCCGATGCCCGCGCCCAGCAGCAGGAACAGCACCGGGTCGTTGGGCGGCAGGTAGTAGCCGCAGGTGACCAGGGCGCACCAGGCGACCAGGCTCGCCAGGACGGTGTTCTTGGTGCCGAACCGGCGGCCGACCCACCCCATGAGGAGCGCGCCCGCGAAGGCGACGAACTGGATGAGCAGGATGGTGGCGCTCAGGATCGCCAGCGACAGGTTGAGGTCCTGGCTGGCGAAGCTGCCCGCGAAGTAGATGACGGCCTGGATGCCGTTGTTGAACAGCACGAACGCGATGAGGAACTTCAGCGTGTTCGGGAAGCGGCGCATCTCCCGCAGCGTGCGCCAGTACTGCTTCAGCGACGCGCCCAGCTTCGGGGGACCGGGCTCGGCCGCGAGCTTGCCGTAGCGGTTGCGCAGCAGACGGATGCCGATCACCGAGAACACGAACCACCACAGGCCCACCGAGGCGAAGGCGATGCGGACCGCGTGCCCCTCAGAGACCCCCAGGGTGTCGGCGGAGGCGAGCAGACCCATGTGCGCGGCCAGGAGGAGACCGCCGCCCAGGTAGGCCATCGCCCACCCCGTCACCGACACGCGGTTGCGTTCGTCGGCCGTGGCGATCTCCGGCAGGAAGGCGTTGAACACCACCAGGGACATCCCGTAGAAGGTGTTGCCCGCCACGAAGAGCAGCACGGCCACCTGGTAGTCGCTGGTGAAGTACAACGAGCTGACGCACAGGGAACCGGCGGCGGCCAGCCAGAACAGCCAGCGCTTCTTGTGCTGGGTGTGGTCGGCCAGGGCTCCCACGACCGGCAGCATCACCAGGAGGATGAGCCCCGCGACCGTGGTGACCATCGGGTGCAGGGAGTTCGGGTGCAGGCTGAACCACTCGACCCCGAGCGGGTACAGCACCAGGCCCGGTTGGGAGCAGTCACCGGCCGCACCCGCCTCCGAGCAGGCCAGCCCCGACAGGTAGGGGCCGATGAGCACCGTGACCACCGAGGTGATGAACACCTGGTTGGCCCAGTCGTAGGTGTACCAGCCGCGCTGTTCGCGTCTGCGCAGCGCGGGGTCTGACGCGGGGGAGTTGTCCGCCGTTGGAGGCGGTGATG
>NZ_LAVM01000045.1:0-48548 GCF_001083815.1 Nocardiopsis sp. SBT366
AGTGTGTATAAGAGAGTGGGGGAGGAGTCCAGGCCGAGGGTACGGAGCCGTTCCTCGGGGTCTGACAGGGAAGGTGTGCGCCGTGACCGGCGCGAAGCGGTCATGGATTCAACGCTAGGGAGGCCGGGACGGCCTGTCATCGGCCAGTTTCGATCTGTGGATAACTCGCAGGGGGAGCGGCGTACCCGATTTCGGGCAGGCTTGCGAGGGCGAAGACACAGGCGCCCCCGATATCGAGCAAACCAGGATCGGCGCCGACGTTCCAGGGGGCCGGTGCGACCTGTGGACAACTCCGACGCGAGGGAGTTCCCAGGCCCGGAGGGTGGGCCCCACCGAGTGTGCGCCTCTGTCCCGCACTGGTTTCGAGGACCCGCGCGGGGCGGGGCCGGTGCGGGGCGGCCCGCTGCTCCGGCAATCAGCGGGGCGATCGGGCGGGCCAGCGCGGGAGTCCCCGGGCATGACGGAGGGCCCGGTCCTGGTGGACCGAGCCCTCGCGAAGCCTTCTTGCCCTGAGTCCTTAGGCGGACTGAAGAGCGTCCAGGCGCTTGGCGATCGCGCTCTTGCGGTTCGCGGCCTGGTTCTTGTGGATGACGCCCTTGCTGCTGGCCTTGTCCAGGGCGCGAGCGGCGCCACGCTGCGCGATGGTGGCCTGCTCGACGTTCCCGGCCTCGGCAGCTTCGCGGAACTTCCGAACGGCCGTCTTCAGGGAAGAGCGCACCGCCTGGTTGCGGACACGAGCCTTCTCGTTCTGCCGAATGCGCTTCTTCTGCGACTTGATGTTCGCCATGCGAAAACGTGCTCCAGTTACTGTGATCTTCGCGTCGGTCGAACAGGCGGCTCATCTCATGGGCAGCCGTTCCATGAGAGGCCTGCGTGGGCGCCGACGCAGGGTGTGTGTGAGTCCACAGGGCTCAAATTCGAACGTGGAAGTCCGAGACACGGACTTCTCAGTATGCCGCACCACGCGGACCACTCGGGACCCCGGGGGTGCGCGACGCGGGTTCGCCCCTGTGGAGTCGGCCGCCGCGTGCCCCCGGAACCGTCACGGCGCTCCCACCGGGGACAGCCAGGCCGTCCGGTAGGCGGTCAGATCGCCCTCCTCGGCCTCGTCCACCAGGTACAGGGACACACCCAGGGTCATCGTCTCCGGGACCTCCTCGACCCTCGACATCCCCAGCCGGACGGCGGCGAGCGCGGTCAGCGCGGTCTCGTTGTCCGTGGCCGGCCCCCACTGTTCGCTCTCGTAGGTCGGCACCCCGAACCTCACGGTGACGTCCTCGCGGGTGGCCAGCGCGGTCACCCCCTCGGTCACCTGCCGCACCATGAACCCGCCGTACAACCCCGCCGTGGGCATGTTCGCGTCCACGCCCGGCAGCACGACCTGGTCCGCGTACTCGGTCACCCGGTCCAGGTACCCCTTGGACCAGTACTTCTCCTCGCCGCCCGCGACGAAGGACGGGACTCGGCCACCCGGCACCAGCTCCACGTGATGGGCCTGGACCGACAGCACCGTGTCCTCGTCCAGCTCCTCCCTCACCAGTTCCATGAGCGTGGGGAGTGACGGGTCGTTCACCGTCACCGGGCGGATCTCCAGGTGCACCCCGTCGAACCCGTCCGCGCCCACCTCGGCGACGGCCGGAGCCAGAGCCTCCCGCGCCGGGGCGTCGAACCGGTCCCGGATGAGCGAGGAACCCGACTCCACGTGGCGCAGCCACGCCAGCGCCTCGATGTCGGGGAAGTTCGCGTCCAACCACGACAGCAACGCCTCGGTGTCCGCCACCCGCTCCACACCGCCGTCCGCGTCCACCTCACCGGCGTACACGTACAGCGTGCTCACCGAGCCCGTGTCCAGCAGCGCCTCCAGAGTCCCGGTGTCCTCCCACGAGCCCACCCACGCCGCGTCCGCCCCCTGGGAGGCGGTCCACTCCTCGGGCGACCCCGAGTACTGGTACGCCAGCAGCGCACCGGCGCCCACCAGCACGACCAGGACCGCCGCCACACCGGCCAGCAACCGTTTCAGTAGCCACTTCACCCGTACGCCACCCGCTCTCGTCCGGCACCCTCGCCCGCTGGGCACCCGCATCGCCCGTTTCCGGTCCCAGGTCGCATAATCTGGACTCAGGTCCCGCGCTCGCGCCCATACTGCCGTATCCTCACCGGCCGCTTCCGGTGAGGACGGTCTCGGCGCCGTGGGATGATGGACGATGCCGTGGCCGGATGGTCCTCCCATCACCGAGAGCCCGGCGGGGCGGCGCCACCCCAGGCGCGTGACGACCCACACCCAACCCTGTGAACGGAGCACGGTGGCACAGCCGAACTGGACCGATCCCGCGCTGATCCGCAACTTCTGCATCATCGCGCACATCGACCATGGCAAGTCGACGCTGGCCGACCGGATGCTCCAGATCACGGGCGTCGTCGAGGACCGTCAGATGCGTGCCCAGTACCTGGACCGCATGGACATCGAGCGCGAGCGCGGCATCACGATCAAGTCGCAGGCCGTGCGCATCCCGTTCACGGCGGTGGACGACCGGACCTACACGCTCGACCTCATCGACACCCCCGGCCACGTCGACTTCACCTACGAGGTGTCGCGCTCCCTGGCCGCGTGTGAGGGCGCGGTCCTGCTGGTCGACGCCGCGCAGGGCATCGAGGCCCAGACCCTCGCCAACCTCTACATGGCGCTGGAGAACGACCTCACCATCATCCCGGTCCTGAACAAGATCGACCTGCCCGCCGCGCAGCCCGAGAAGTACGCCGAGGAGCTCGCCGGGATCATCGGCTGCGAGGCCTCCGACGTCCTCAGGGTGAGCGCGAAGACCGGCGAGGGCGTCGAGGACCTGCTCAACGAGATCGTCAACCAGATCCCGCCGCCCGTCGGCCAGGCCGACGCCCCGGCCCGCGCGATGATCTTCGACTCGGTCTACGACACCTACCGCGGCGTGGTCACCTACGTTCGGGTCGTGGACGGTCACCTCAGCCCGCGTGAGCGCATCCAGATGATGTCCACCAAGGCCTCCCACGAGATCCTGGAGATCGGCGTCAGCTCGCCCGAGCCGACCAAGTGCCAGGGTCTGGGCGTGGGCGAGGTCGGCTACATCATCACCGGCGTGAAGGACGTGCGCCAGTCCAAGGTGGGTGACACCATCACCTCCCTGGTCAAGCCCGCCACCGACATGCTCGGCGGCTACCACGAACCCAAGCCGATGGTGTTCTCGGGCCTGTACCCGATCGAGGGCACCGACTACCCGGTGCTGCGCGACGCTCTGGAGAAGCTCCAGCTGAACGACGCCGCCCTGGCCTTCGAACCGGAGACCTCCGCCGCCCTCGGCTTCGGCTTCCGCTGCGGCTTCCTCGGCCTGCTCCACCTGGAGATCACGCGTGCCCGCCTGGAGCGCGAGTTCAACCTCGACCTCATCTCCACCGCGCCCAACGTGATCTACCGCGTGGACATGGAGGACGGCGCCGAGCACGTGGTGACCAACCCCAGCGAGTTCCCCACCGGCAAGATCGAGGGCATCTACGAGCCGATGGTCAAGGCCACGGTCCTGAGCCCCTCCGACTACATCGGTCAGATCATGGAGCTGTGCCAGGACCGTCGCGGCGAGCTCCAGGGCATGGACTACCTGTCCGAGGACCGCGTCGAGATGCGGTACACGCTGCCCATGGCGGAGATCGTCTTCGACTTCTTCGACGCCCTCAAGTCCCGGACCAAGGGGTACGCCTCCCTGGACTACGAGCCCATCGGCGAGCAGAAGGCCGACCTCGTCAAGGTGGACATCCTCCTCCAGGGCGAGCCGGTCGACGCGTTCTCCGCGATCGTCCACAAGGAGAAGGCCTACGCCTACGGTGTGGAGATGACCAAGAAGCTGCGCGAGCTCATCCCGCGGCAGCAGTTCGAGGTCCCGGTCCAGGCCGCCATCGGCGCCCGGGTCATCGCCCGTGAGAACATCCGCGCCATCCGCAAGGACGTGCTCTCCAAGTGCTACGGCGGCGACATCAGCCGTAAGCGCAAGCTGCTGGAGAAGCAGAAGGAGGGCAAGAAGCGGATGAAGATGGTCGGCCGGGTCGAGGTGCCCCAGGAGGCCTTCATCTCCGCGCTGTCCACCGACACCAGCGGTGCCGAGGACAAGAAGAAGAAGTAGGGAACGGCCCCCCGGGTGGTGCACCGCCCGGGGCCGTACCGATGAGAGAGGGGCGCCCCCGCCAGGGAGCGCCCCTCTGCTCGTGCGTCGTGCGAGCGCACGGCGTGTGCCCCGGGCCCGGCGGACCGGGAGCAGCCCTACCCCTTCACCGCCCCGGCGGTGAGGCCGTCGCTGATGTAGCGCTGGAGGAACCAGAACACGATCAGCGTGGGCAGGGACAGCATCAGCGCGCCCACCGCGAACATCCCGAAGTTGGCGTTGCGCTGCGAGGCGACCAGTTGGTACAGCCCCAGGCCCAGCGTCTTGGCGTCGGTGTCCCTCAGGAACACGCTGGCCATCAGGAACTCGTTGATGGTGGAGATGAACACCAGCAGCGCCACGATCGCCAGCACCGGGGTCACCAGCGGAAGCATGATCCGGAAGAACACCTGCGCGTGGGTGGCGCCGTCGATCTGCGCCGACTCGTCCAGCTCCTTCGGCACCGTGTCGAAGAAGCCCTTCATGAGCCACGTGTTGATGCTCAGCGCACCGCCCAGGTACACCAGCAGCAGACCCCACCGGGTGTCGAAGCCGATCGCCGGGTAGAGCTCACCGATGTTGGAGAACATCAGGTAGATGGCGACGATCGCCAGGAACTGCGGGAACATCTGGATGATGAGCAGGCCGATCAGGCCCACCCTGCGCCCCTTGAACCGCATCCGGCTGAAGGCGTAGGCCGCCAGCGCCGAGAGCAGCACCGTCACCGCCGCGTTGGTGGTCGCGAAGAACAGCGAGTTCGCGTACCAGGTGGTGAACGGCGTGTTCCGGAACAGGTCCCGGGCGTTGTCCAAGCTCGCTCCGGTGGGCCACAGCTGCGCGCTGCTCAGGGTGCCGACGGGGTTGAGGGCGGCCGAGACCACGAACAGCACCGGGAAGATCGCGAAGGCCACGACCACCACCATGACCGCGTGCCGCCACCCCAGACGTCGGGCCCACAGCGCGAACCGGGTGGCTCCGCTGCGCGTGTGGGGCGCGCGTACCGCATCGGGAACGCCGACCGTCATCGGTCCACCTCCTTGAGGGCCTTGCTCCGACTCAGACTGACCACGGAGATCACGGAGACGATGAGGAAGATCATCACCGAAAGCGCCGCCGCGTACCCGTACTGCGCCGTGGCCTCGTTGAAGGCCAGCCGGTAGGTGTAGGTGATGAGCAGGTCCGTGCCGCCCGCCGTCGGGTTGTCCGGCGAGAACGGCCCGCCCCTGGTGATCAGCCACACCGCGTTGAAGTTGTTGAAGTTGAACGCGAACGTGGCGATGAGGATCGGGGTCATGGCGACCATCAGCAGGGGCAGGGTGACGTGCCGGAAGGCCTGCCACGGGCCCGCTCCGTCGATCTGCGCCGCCTGCCCCAGCTCGCGGGGGATCGCCTGCAACGCCCCGGTGGCCACCAGGAACATGTAGGGGTACCCCAGCCACACGTTGGCGAGGATGACGGCTGCCCGGGCGGTCCACACGTCGCCCAGCCAGTCGATCTGGAGCCCGAGCATCCGGTTGAAGAGGCCGAAGTCGGTGTTGAACATGTCCCGCCACAGCAGGAACATGGCCAGCGAACTCATGGCGTAGGGCAGGATCACCAGGACGCGGTAGAGCACCTTGCCGCGCATCCTCGGCACGTGCAGGGTCAGGGCGATCCCCAGACCCACCACGAACACTAGCCCGGTGACGGACACCGCGAACACCAGGTTCCACAGCAGGATGCCGAAGAACGAGCCGGCGAAGGTCGGGTTGAGCAGGAAGCGCGCGAAGTTGTCGAGACCGACGTTGACCTGCCAGCCCTGGGCCAGCCGCTGTCCGTCCTCGTTGTAGAAGGCGCCGCGTTCGTTGTCGGCCGTGTAGACCTCACCGCTCTCGGAGTCGGTGACGCAGTCGCAGCCCTGGTCGTAGACCCGGACGGCGCTGCCCTCGAACGCGCTGGACAGTCCGCTGGAGCGGATGCCCGATCCGTCGTCGGTGGGGACCGCGAACTCCTGGAGTTCGTCGCTGCGCGCGTTCACCTCGGCGGGCGTCAGGATCGTGTACCCGAACGCGCTGGTGACCTTCCCGGCCGCGTCGACGTCGGCACCGCCGAGGTCGCTCAGACCGTCCGCGGTGCCCACGTGGGCGCGGCCCTCGGCGTCGGTGAGCAGGAAGGCCAGCTCACCGGTCTCGGGGTCTCCCGTGGTGGCGACGGTGAGCACGTACTCGGGGGAGTCGGGATCGCGGGTGACCGAGAACGCCTCGATGGCCGCGACGGCCCGGTCCTTGTCGCCCCGGTGGCCGTCGCTGAGGTTGGTCACCGAGGTGCTCATCGTGTAGAGCACCGGCAGGATCTGGAACGCCAGAAGGAACACCACGCCCGGGACCAGGTACTTCGCCGGGACGGTGCGTTTGGACAGGTAGACGTAGTAGACCAGGCCGACCACCAGGGCGACCAGGCCGATACCCCACCAGTTGCCCGCCACGTACAACGGCAGGACCGCCCACACGCCGAAGGCGGTGAACACGCTGAGCAGGGCGATCCTGACGAGCTGGCCGACGATCGACCCGTTGGCGGCGAACCGGCCCCCGGGTAGCGGTGGACGGGCGGGCGTCCCGGAGGAGGGCGGGCCCGCGCCGTCGCGGCTGGAAGCTGCCACCTCTACTGGCCGATCTGCTCGGCGATGGTGTCGTGGGCGGCCTCCATGGCCTCGCGGACGTCCCCGCCCGCGATGGCCTGGGCCTGGGCCTGGCCCAGCGGGTCCCAGGTCTCGCCCATCTCGGGGATCGACGGCATCGGCATGCCCTCGGCACCGGCCTCGGCGATCGCGGCGATGTTGGCGTCGTCGGCGGCGACGGCCTCCAGCGCCTCGTTCTGCACGGGGGTGCGCGGGTCGGCGTCGTAGAGGCTGAGGATGAAGTCGGTGGAGGTGACGTAGTTGGTCACGAACTCCTGGGCCAGGGCGCTGTTGGCGCTGCCCTCGGTGACGAAGAAGGCGTGGTAGCCGATGTAGGGGCTGGCCGGGGCCTCGCCCTCGAAGCCGGGGATGGGGCTGATCCCGAAGTCGATGCCCGCGTCGTTGGCGTCACCGATGTTCCACGGCCCGGCGATGAAGAAGGGGGCCTCCTCCTCGTAGAAGAGGTTGGCGTCGTTCTCCGTGTCGATGGAGCGGCGCAGCACGCCCTCTCCGTCCTCGCCGTACTCGGCGATCCTCTCCATGGCGGCGACGGACTCGTCCGAACCCACGCCGAGGTCGGCGGGGTCCCAGGTGCCGGTCTCGTCCTGCCCGAAGAGGTAGCCGCCAGCCGAGGTGAACAGCGCGTTCATCCGGAAGGGCTCGCCCTCCTGGCCGATCGCCATGGCCAGGACCTCGCTGGTGTCACCCGCGTCCTTGAGTTCACCGCCGACCTCGACGAGCTCCTCGAAGGTCTCCGGGGCGTCGGGGACCAGCGCCGTGTTGCGCATCAGGAAGATGTTCTCCTGGGAGTACGGGACACCGAAGAGCTGCCCGTCGTAGGAGAGCGCCTCGACGGCGGTCTCGTCCACGCCCCCGGACTGGTCGCCGGTGAGCTCGACCGGGGAGACCGCGCCGTTGCGGACCAGGTTGCCGGTCCAGTCGTGCGCCCCGATGAAGACGTCGGGGGCGTTGCCCGCCTGGTGGGCGTTGAGGAGGTCGCCCTGGATGTCGTCGAAGGCCAGACCCTGGACGTCCACCTCGATACCGTTGGCCTCGGCGAACTCGGCGGCCGCGCTCTGGATGGCGTCGGCGCGTTCGGGGTCGGACCAGATGACGAGGGTGCCCTCGGCGGCTCCCTCATCGCCACCGTCCGAACCGTCGCTGCTGCATGCGGTCGCCACCAGGGCGATCGCGGCGATACCGGCGGCCGCTGAAGCGCTGCGGGATCTCATGGTGTCTTCCTTCCGGGAGGACTGCGGAGGTGGGCGCATGCGGGTCACCGGGGGGACCGGGTCCGTTGCGGGCATGCGTGGTGATGTGACGTTAGCAATAACTTGCAGGCTTTGAAAGTCTTTGCAGACGCCGGGGATAAAGATGTGGAAACACCCCGGAAACGAATGGGGTGACCGGTGCGGGGAGTGGCTCGGCGCTCACTCCGGGTCGGTGTCGCGCTCCGCGGCGCCCTCCGGGATCAGCCGTTCGGCCTCGGCCAGCGCCTCGGCCGGGCCCCCTTCGCCGATGATGTCCGCGCTGGCCTGCGAGAAAGGGTTCCACGCCGCCTCCATCCCGGGGGCAGCGGACACCGGAAGGCGACCCTCGCCCGCGCGCTGCAAGGCCAGCAGGGTTCGGGTCCTGGCTGGCCACCATCTCCAGGGCCGTGTCCGGCGCGGGGCGCGGCCACACCCGGGTCCGTGGGGTCGGGACCGCCCGAGGCGTCCTCCCCGAACAGGTAGCCGTCGGCAGAGGGAACGGGTGGACGTGGTGGGCGTCGCCCTCATCGCCCACCTGGACGCTCAGTAGCCGGTCCACCGCACCCGAGTCCACCCAGGTCCGTACCGGTCTCCACCATTGCCTCCGACGAGTCGGGGGGCTCCGGGACCAGGTCGGTGTTGCGGGACGGCGACAGCTTCTCAGTCGGGCAGGGCACCCGTACGCGCGGCCCTCGTGGGTCAGGGCGTCCAGGGCGCCCGCGGAGAACAGGGTGGTGTCGTCGGCGGACAGCCTGGACCGACCCCGCCTACGGCAGGCCCCGGACGAGCGGGCGGAGGTGCGCCCCGCGGAAGGGGACGTGAAGGGGGAACGCGTGGAGGCGGGTGCCGGGCGGCGCTCACACCGTCCGGCACCCGGGGGCTCACGCCCCGGTCAGGCGCGCAGCCACGCCGAGGTCTCGGCGGGCAGGGACAGCGTGCCGTCGGCCAGTTCGGCGCCGGGGCCGCTGGCCACCAGGACCTCACCGGAGGCAGGCAGTTCGACGGCGTCACCGCTCAGGTTGACCGCCACCCGCACACCGGGCTCACGCTCGAAGTACAGGACGCCCTCGGGGGAGTCCAGCCAGCTCATCGAGCCGTCGCCCAGGGCCTCCAGCTCACGGCGCAGACCGAGGGCGGCGGTGTACAGCTCCAGGGTCGAACCCTCCACACCGCGCTGACAGGCGCGGGCCAGCTCCGCCCACACCTCGGGGACCGGCAGCCACGGCGAGCTGCCGTCGGGGCCGAACCCGTACGGGGCGACGTCGCCCTCCCACGGCAACGGCACGCGGCAGCCGTCGCGGCCCCGCTCGGTGCGGCCCGAACGCTCCCAGGTGGGGTCCTGGAGCGACTCCTCCGGGAGGTCGGTGACCTCCGGCAGGCCCAGCTCCTCGCCCTGGTACAGGTAGACCGAGCCGGGCAGGCCCAGCATCAGCAGGGTGGCCGCGCGCGCACGCCGCAGCCCCTGGTCGCCACCACCGAAACGGGTCACGTGCCGGGTGACGTCGTGGTTGGACAGCACCCACGTGGTCGTCGCCCCGACGGCGCCGTTGGCGGCCAGGGAACCTTCGATCACCTCGCGCAGGCGCCCGGCGTCCCACGGCGCGGTGAGGTACTCGAAGTTGAACGCCTGGTGCAGCTCGTCCGGGCGCAGGTAGCGCGCCACCCGCTCGGCGTCCTCCACCCAGGCCTCGGCCACCAGAGTCCGGTCGCCCGGGTACCCGGCGGCGATACGCGACCAGCGGCGGTAGATGTCGTGGACGCCGTCCTGGTCGAAGTAGGGCAGCGAGGTACTGCCGTCGAGCAGGTCCGCCTTGGCGTCGGGGTCGATGTCGGGCAGCGCCGGGTCCTTGACCATGCCGTGCGCCACGTCGATCCGGAACCCGTCCACCCCGCGGTCCAGCCAGAAGCGCAGGACGTCGTCGAACTCGTCGTGCACCTCCTGGTTGCTCCAGTCGAAGTCCGGCTGCTCGGGGTCGAACAGGTGCAGGTACCACTGCTCGGGGGTGCCGTCGGCGGTCTTGAGGCGGGTCCAGGCCGGACCGCCGAAGATCGACTTCCAGTTGTTGGGCGGCTCCTCGCCGTCCGTCCCCCGGCCGTCACGGAAGACGTACCGCGAACGCGCGGCGCTGCCCGGTTCGGCGGCCACGGCCTCGCGGAACCAGCGGTGCGCGGAGGAGGAGTGGTTGGGGACCACGTCGATGATCATGCGGATGCCCAGTTCGTGGGCGGTGGACAGGAGGGCGTCGAAGTCCTCCAGGGTGCCGAACCGGGGGTCGACGTCGCGGTAGTCGGCGACGTCGTAGCCGCCGTCGGCCAGCGGCGAGACGTAGAAGGGGGTCAGCCAGATCGCGTCCACGCCGAGCTCGGCCAGCTGGGGGAGGCGCTCGCGGATTCCGGTGAGGTCCCCCTCACCGTCCCCGTTGGAGTCGGCGAAGCTGCGCACGTAGATCTGGTAGATGGCCGCCTCGCGCCACCAGTGAGACTGGTCCTTCATCTGTGGGGGTCCTTCCGGATCATGGCTGCAAGTTCTTGCGCAAGATTACCGCCAACTTTCGTCCCTGTGTCAGGAATCTCGACTAGAGTTGCCGCATGGGTCCACGACTTGCCGACATCGCACGGCACGCAGGCGTCAGCGAGGCCACCGTCTCGCGGGTGCTGAACGACAAGCCCGGCGTCGGAAGCGCCACACGCAAGGCCGTCCTCACCGCGCTCGACGTGCTCGGATACGAACGCCCCGCCCGGCTGCGCCAGCGCTCCGCCGGTCTGGTCGGCATGGTCATCCCCGAGTTGGAGAACCCGGTCTTCCCGATGTTCGCCCAGGCGGCCGAAGGCGCCCTGGCGCAGCGCGGGTACACGCCTGTGCTGTGCACCCAGACCCCCGGCGGGATATCAGAGGACGAGTACGTGGAACTCCTCCTGGAGCGCAACGTCTCCGGCATCCTCTTCGTCTCCGGAAAGCACGCCGACACCACCGCCTCGCACGAGCGCTACCAGGCCCTGGTCTCCCGGAGGCTGCCGATCGTGCTGGTCAACGGATACACGGAGTCCGTCCCGGCGGCCTTCATCTCCGCCGACGACCGTGAGGCCGGACGCCTGGCCGTCAACCACCTCGTCGCCCTCGGCCACACCCGCATCGGCTTCACCAGCGGACCCGAGCGCTACGTCCCGGTCCGCCGCAAGCTGGAGGGCTACCACCAGGCCCTCGCCGAGCACGGCCTGGACGGCGACGACCTCGTCCAGCTCTCCCTTTTCGGTGTCGAGGGCGGGCACGCCGCAGCGGGCCGCCTCATCGAACGCGGGGTCACCGCCATGGTCTGCGGCTCCGACATCATGGCCCTGGGCGCGATCCGCGCCGCCCGCCAGCACGGCCTGCGCGTACCCCAGGACTTCTCCGTGGTCGGTTACGACGACTCCCAGCTCATCGCCTTCACGGACCCGCCGCTGACCACTGTCCGCCAGCCCGTCAACGCGATGGCCATGGCCGCCGTGCGGGCCCTGTGCGACGAGATCGCCGGGCACCCCGTCTCGCACGCCGAGTACGTCTTCGACCCCGAGCTGGTCGTGCGCGGTTCCACGGCGGCCGCCCCCGCAGCGACCGTGCCCGGCCCGTCCGCGCAGAGCCACCTGGACGTCCCCTCCCCACTGCGCCGGGACCCCCAGGACGCCACCCAAGGAGTCTGATCCCGGGCCTGCCCGGACGGGGCAGCCGGGCCGCGGTGAGTGTCAGGGCACGTCGTCGGGTCGGCGACACTGGAGACATGCCATCCGTAGCCCTCGACGGCGAACCCGTGCCCCGGACCGGGGAACTCCCCGAGACCTCCCTCGCCGAACTCGGCGAGCGCCCGCTCGGGTTCTACGTCCACGTGCCCTTCTGTGTCACCCGCTGCGGCTACTGCGACTTCAACACCTACACCGCCGACGAACTCGTCTCACGGGACGGAACCGCCACGGCCTCCCGGGAGACCTACGCCGGGCAGGCGGCGGGCGAGGTCGCCCTGGCCGACCGGGTGCTGACCGGCCAACGCCCGCCGGTCAGCACCGTGTTCGTGGGCGGCGGCACACCCACACTGCTCTCACCCGAGGACCTCGGGCTCGTCCTCGGTGAGATCCGCGACCGCTTCGGACTCACCCCCGACGCGGAGATCACCACCGAGGCCAACCCGGAGACGGTCGACCCCGACTACCTCGTACGTCTCCGGAAGGCCGGGTTCACCCGGGTGTCCTTCGGCATGCAGAGCGCCCGCCCCCACGTCCTGCGCGTCCTGGAGCGCGGTCACACCCCGGGCCGCCCCGAACAGTGCGTGACGTGGGCCCGCCAGGCCGGGTTCGAGCACGTCAACCTGGACCTCATCTACGGCACACCGGGGGAGAGCCACGAGGACTGGGCGGCCTCCCTGGACGCCGCCATCGGTGCCGGGCCCGACCACGTCTCCGCCTACTCCCTGATCGTGGAGGACGGAACCCGGTTGGCCGCCCGCGTCCGCCGGGGCGAACTCACCGAACCGGATGACGACGCCATGGCCGACCGCTACCTCATGGCGGACGAGGCCCTGGCCAGGGCCGGGTACACCCCCTACGAGGTGTCCAACTGGGCCCGCAGCACCGGGGGGCGCAGCGCCCACAACATGCTCTACTGGACCGGCGGTCACTGGTGGGGGATCGGCCCGGGCGCGCACAGCCACGTGGGCGGGACCCGCTGGTGGAACGTCAAGCACCCCGCCGCCTACGCGGCCCGCCTGGCCGCCGGGGACAGCCCGGCCCAGGCCCGAGAGGTGCTCACCGAGGCCGAGCGCAGGTTCGAGCGGGTCCTGTTGGAACTGCGTGTGGACGGCGGCTGCCCGCTGGAACTCCTGGACGCCCCGGGCCTGGCCGCCGCCGAACGCCTGGTCAAGGAGGGGCTCCTGGACCCCGTGGCCCACTCCGGGGGGCGCGCCGCGCTGACCCGGCGCGGCAGACTGCTCGCCGACGCGGTGGTTCGCGACCTCACCTGAGTCACACGAGAAGGAGGGGCCCGGCTTCGCGCCGGGCCCCTCCTTCTCGCGTCGATCCCCGGGTCACTTCACCCAGTCGACGTCCATCGGGTAGCGGGCCCACTCGCCCCGGTCCACCGCCGACGCCGCGCGGAAACCGGAGACGATCGAGAAGATCACCAGGCCGATCCAGGTCAGGACGCCGATGAGCAGCCAGGCCAGGATGCCGGAGATGACGTAGCCGATCAGCATCACCAGCTGGAAGCTGAGCGCCCGGGCGGCCTGGTCACGGACGTACGGTGACTCGTCCTTCTTCGTGATGTACACGATGAGCGGCAGCAGCCAGCCGAGGAAGCCGCCGCCGATGTGGGCGAGCTTCGCTGAGCTGCGCTCCTCCGGGGTCGGCATGTAGGCACCGTAGCCCTGGGCGCCGGGCTGCTGGTAGCCGCCGTACTGACCGCCGCGGGGAGGCGGGTAACCACCGGGTTGCTGGTAGCCGCCCTGAGGGTAGGCGCCGGGCTGCTGGTAGCCGCCCTGGGGCGACGGGTAGCCGCCGGACTGGGGGCCGCCGTAGGGGGCGGGCGGACCACCGGGCACGCCGCCCTGCTGCGGGTAACCGGGCGGTGGCGGGTAGCCCCCGGACTCGCCCTGACCGTAGGGGTCGTTGGGGTTCGGGGTGTTCGGGTACGACATGGTGGTTCCTTGGTGTGTGGGAGAGAGGTGGCTACTTCAGGAGTCGGATGCTCACGGGGTAGCGGGTCCAGGCTCCCTTGTTGGCTCCGGAGGCTCCCAGAACGCCGAAGACGATGGAGATGATCCACACGAGGGCGATGAGCAGGTAGCCGATCCAGGACAGGCCGGGGAAGAAGATACCCAAGCCGAAGAACGCGACGCCAGCGAAGACGTACGGGATCAGCATAGTGATCTGGAAGTTCGCCGCTTCCGACGCGTGGTGCCGGATGAACGGTGACTGGTTGCGCTTGGCGAAGTAGACGGCCAGCGGCGGGATCCAGCCCAGGAAGGCGATCACGAAACCGGACAGGTGCGCGAGCATGGCGACGAGTACGTCGTTGCCGCCACCGGCGGGCTGTTGGACCGGCGGCTGACCGTAGACCTGCTGGGGCTGCTGGAACTGCTCCCCGTAACCGGCCTGGGGATGCGCCTGTGCGGGCTGGGCCTGCTGGAACTGCGGCTGAGCGTACCCCTGGGGGGCGTAGCCAGCCTGAGCCTGGTCAGCGGCTGGCTGACCCCAGGCGGGCTGTGCGCCGCTCTGCTGGGCCTGCGCCTCCGGCTGGCCCCAGTGCGGCTGCTGCGGCTGCGGCTGGCCACCGGCGGGCTGGACCCAGGTCGGCTGTGCGCCGCTCTGCTGCGGTTGGCCGTACGCCTGTCCCTCGGGCTGGCCCCAGTGGGGCTGCTGCGGCTCGCCGCCCGTCGACTGCTCCCAACCGGGCTGGACCTGTTGGGGCTGGCCGTAGGCCTGGGGCTGCGGAGTCTGCGCCCCGGGCTGGCCCCAACCGGGTTGAGCACCGGTCTGCGGTGGGCCGTACGCCTGCGCCTGTTCCTGCGGCTGTCCCCAGCCGAGCTGTTGGGGCGCCTGGGGCTGGCCACCGGTGTTGGGTCCCCAGCCGGGCTGTGCCTGTTGGGGCTGGCCGTAGGCCTGGGGCTGCGGGGCCTGTGCCCCGGGCTGGCCCCAGCCGGGCTGGGGTTGCTGCGGGTCGCCGCCGGGTACTCCCCAGCCGGGCTGTGCGCCGCTGGGCTGTTGGGGCGCCTGGGGCTGACCGCCGGTGTTGGGTCCCCAGCCGGGCTGTGCCTGTTGGGGCTGGCCGTAGGCCTGGGGCTGCGGGGCCTGTGCCCCGGGCTGGCCCCAGCCGGGCTGGGGTTGCTGCGGGTCGCCGCCGGGTACCCCCCAGCCGGGCTGTGCGCCGCTGGGCTGTTGGGGCGCCTGGGGCTGACCGCCCGTGTCGTGACCCCACCCGGGCTGTGCGCCGCTCGGCTGCGCCTGGGCCTGTTGGGGCTGGCCGTAGGCCTGCGCCTGCTGGGGCTGACCGGACTGCTCGGGTGCCTGCGGCTGAGCTCCGGCGGGCTGCCCCCAGGCGGGCTGAGCCCCGCTCTGCTGCTGGCCGTGGGCCTGCGCGTCGGGCTGGCCCCAACCGGGCTGCGCGCCGCTCTGCTGCGCGGGATCCTGCGGCGGTCGCCGCTGTCCCTGCGGGTCGTCCGGCGACGGATGACTGGACGGGGTCTCGCTCATGCTCTTCCTTGACTCCGCTGTTGGGGGCGCTTGCTGTCTGCCCGAAGGATTCGGGCCGTACCGACGACCGCGGAGGGCCGGAGGCCGTGTCGCCCGACGGAAACGGGGGAGCGGTTTCCCGGGGGATCCATCAGACCACGTGATCGTGACAATCCTAGTGTTCCGCGGTGTGCGGTCCCGTGACGAAGTCGATGAGCTCCTCCACCCGCCCCAGCAGGGAGGGTTCGAGGTCCCCGTAGCCACGGACCGAGCCCAGGATGCGGCGCCAGGCCTCACCCGTCTCCATCCGCCAGCCAAGAGCGTCCACGACGCCCTCCTTCCAGGGCAGACCCCGAGGGATCTCGGGCCAGGCCCCGATCCCCACCGCGCTCGGACGCACCGCCTGCCACACGTCCACGTAGGGATGGCCGACCACGAGCACGTCCGCGCCCCGGGCACGCTCGGCGATCCGGCTCTCCTTGGAACCCGGAACCAGGTGGTCGACCAGGACTCCCAGACGGCGCCCCGGCCCCGGCTCGAACTCCGCCACCACTGCGGGAAGGTCGTCGACCCCCTCCAGGAACTCGACGGCCACCCCCTCCACACGGAGGTCGTGGCCCCAGACCTTCTCGACCAGTTCGGCGTCGTGGGCGCCCTCGACGTAGATCCGGCTCTCGCGGGCTGTGCGCGCCCGCGCGTCGGTCACCGCGATCGACCCCGAGGCGCTGCGCAGCGGACCCTTGGGGGCCTCCGTCGGACGCACCAGTGTCACGGGTTCACCGTCCACGAGGAAGGCGGCCTGACCCAGCTCGAACACCCTGCGGCGCCCGTCCCGGTCCTCCAGGGTCACCGCGGCCTTGTCCCAGGACACCACGGCCCCGCAGAAGGTCTCGTCGGCGTCCTCCACGACCAGGTCACGACTGAGGGGTATCTCGCGGACCGCACCCTTCTTCGGTCGCCGCCAGTCTCCCGCCAGAACGTCGCGGCCGTAACGGCCGGTTCCCTTGGTAACCACGGTGGTGCAGTCTACTGGTGAAGGACCCCGGACGCCCGCTGGCGGGTGGCGCACGTCGCGGATCCGACAAGGAAGAAGCGACCCCCGTCCCCGTGTTACTGCGTGCGGGTAGCCGTGCGGGTTTGCGGCCGGGCATAGAATTAGCACTGAGGACCTTGGAGTGCCAGGAGGTGGCGAGTTGCTGGATGAGCGCAAGCTCGCGGTCCTGCGTGCGGTCGTCGAGGACTTCGTCAACACCAACGAACCCGTGGGTTCCCGGGCGTTGGCGGACCGTCACCCCCTTGGTGTCTCCCCGGCGACCATTCGCAACGACATGGTCGCCCTCGAGGAGGATGGCTACATCACCCAACCCCACACCAGTGCGGGACGGGTGCCCACCGACAAGGGGTACCGGCTCTTCGTGGACCGGCTCTCCTCCGTCAAGCCGCTCTCGGCGGCCGAACGGCGAGCCATCGAGTCCTTCCTCGGCGGTGCCGTGGACCTCGACGAGATCGTCGCCCGCACGGTGCGGCTGCTCGCGCAGCTCACCCGGCAGGTCGCGATCGTCCAGTACCCGTCGCTGACCCGCTCGTCGGTCCAGCACGTGGAACTGGTGCCGCTCGGCGGCCAGCGCATCATGATGGTCGTCATCACCAACACCGGCCGAGTCGAACAGCGCGTCATCGACGGGTTGGGATCGGTCAGCGAGACCGTGGTTGACGACCTGCGCAACATGCTCAACCGCGCCATCGCGGGCCGACACCTCGGTGACGTGCCGGACGCGGTGGAGGACCTGCCCGCCCAGGTCGCACCGGAGGACCGCCCCGTCGCGGTCGCGGTCCTCTCCATCCTGCTGGAGAGCCTCGTGGAAAGACACGAGGAGAAGATCGTTCTGGCGGGAACCGCCAACCTGGCCGCGGTCGACTTCGCGGCCAGCCTGCGCGAGGTGCTCGAAGCACTGGAAGAGAACATGGTCCTCATCCGACTGCTCGGTGAGGCCAAGGACCCCTCCATGCTCACGGTGCGCATCGGCGCGGAGAACTTCCACGAGGGCCTTCGATCCACTTCCATCGTGTCGGCTGACTACGGCGTGGGAAACCAGTCGCTGGCCAAGATCGGAGTGGTGGGCCCGACCCGTATGGACTACCCAGGGACGATGGGCGCCGTCCGTGCGGTGGCCCGGTATGTCGGACAGATTTTGGCAGGACAGTAACTCAGTGGCCAGAGACTATTACCAGGTTCTCGGGGTGCGTCGCGACGCGTCCAAGGACGAGATTAAGAAGGCGTACCGGCGGCTCGCGCGCGAGCTTCACCCGGACATCAACCCGGACCCCGCGACCCAGGAGCGCTTCAAGGAAGTGACCCAGGCCTACGAGGTCCTCTCCGACGAGAACAAGCGTCGGATGTTCGACATGGGCCAGGACCCCTTCGCCCCCGGCGGCGGTGGCGGTGCCGGAGGTTTCGGCAACGCTGGCGGGTTCGCCTTCGACGACATCATGAACGCCTTCTTCGGCGGAGGACAGCCCGGCGGCCGCGGCCCCCGGGAACGGGTCCGGCGCGGACGCAGCATCAAGATCCGCATCGAACTCGACCTCGTCGAGACCGCTTTCGGGGTCAGCCGGGAGATCACCTTCCCGACCGCGATCCTCTGTGAGACCTGCCAGGGCGAGGGCACGGCGGCCGGTTCGCACCGGACCACCTGCGACATGTGCCACGGCCAGGGCGAGGTCTCCCAGGTCACGCGCTCCTTCCTCGGCCAGGTCATGACCTCGCGCCCCTGCCCGCAGTGCTCGGGCCAGGGCTCGGTCATCACCAACCCCTGCGGCGACTGCGCGGGCGAGGGCCGGGTCCGGGAGAAGGTCACCCGGACCGTGAAGATCCCCGCCGGTGTCGACGACGGCACCCGCATCCAGCTCGCCGGCGAGGGCGAGGTCGGCCCCAACGGCGGACCGCGCGGCGACATCATCCTGGAGATCGTCCAGAAGCCGCACCCGACCTTCGAGCGTCGCGGCGACGACCTGCACTGCACCATCACCGTCCCCATGACGGCGGCGGCGCTGGGTGCCTCGTGCGCCTTCGACACCCTCGACGGCACCGAGAACATCGACCTGCGTCCGGGGACCAACTCGGGCCACGTCATCACCCTGCCCGGCAAGGGCGTCACCCACCTCGACGGCGGCGGCCGGGGCGACCTGCGCATCCGTGTGGACGTGGAGACCCCGGGCAAGCTGGACGAGGAGCAGGAGGCCCTGCTGCGCAAGTTCGCGGAGCTGCGTGGGGAGGACCAGAACCCGGGCCGCTTCAGCCCCGGGCACGGTGGGTTCTTCTCCAAGATCCGCGACGCCTTCGGAGCCAAGTGACCCCGCCGGTCTTCCTGGTCGGGACCGCCGTGCTGGCGGGCGACCGGATCCGTCTGGACGGTCCGGAGGGACGCCACGCGGTGGCGGTCCGACGCATCGGTGAGGGCGAGACCGTCGACCTCTCCGACGGTCTCGGCCTTCGCGTGCGCTGCGAGGTCGACGAGGTCGTCGGCAAGGACACGCTCGTCTGCCGTGTGGTGGAACGCCGGAGCGAACCCGAGCCCCGACCCCGGATCACCGTGGTGCAGGCCCTGCCCAAACGGGACCGGGGTGAGCTCGCGGTGGAGATGATGACCGAGGCCGGGGTCGACGCCGTCGTGCCCTGGTCCGCCGAGCGCTGTGTCACGCAGTGGAAGGGCGACCGGGGTGCCAAGGCCCTGGCCAAGTGGCGGGCGAGCGCCAGGGAGGCGGCCAAGCAGGCCCGCCGTGCCCGGACGCCCGAGGTCACCGAACCACTGGACCGCAAGGGGGTGTCCGCCCTGCTCGCCGAGGCGGACCTCGCCGTGGTCCTGCACGAGGAGGGGGCGGGGCGGCTCTCGGAGCTCCCACTGCCGGAGGAACCCCACGGTTCGGGGATCGTCCTGGTGGTCGGGCCCGAGGGCGGGATCTCCGAGGCCGAGCTGGCCGCCTTCGACGCGGCCGGTGCGGCCCGGGCCCTGCTGGGCCCCTCGGTCCTGCGCACCTCCACAGCCGGGGTGGCCGGACTGTCCGTGCTCCAGGCCCGCACGGGACGCTGGTGAACGGACACGGACACGGACACGGACACGGTCCGGGTCCGTCCCCGGTGACCGTGACCGTGACCGGGTAGCCGGGACACTCACGGAAGACACGACGAAGGGCCCGTGGAGGATTCCACGGGCCCTTCGTCATGTCCGTTCCCTGGTGCGGTCGGGGGTCAGCTCACGCTGGCCCCGTCCTCCTCACCGCCGCCGCCGGAACCGCTGCCGGGGTCCTCGGAGCCCTCGTCGGGATCCGGGTCACCGCCGCCTCCGGGGCTGGTGGGCTCGTCGGTGGGCTCTTCCCGCGGCTCGTCGGTCGGGGCGCAGGTCTCCTTGTCGGAGCCCCTGTCGTCCCGGTCGTCGTCCTTGTTCTTCCTGTCCTCGTCACGGGCGCCGTCGGTCGCGGCCGGGACGAGCTCCTCACCGGGCGGGCACGAGGAGGTGGCCTCGAAACCGTCGTCCTCCGAGGAGGAGGGCGAGCTGTCGGGGCTGGGGGAGCCCTCGGGGTCGTCCCCCGCCTCCTCCTCCAGCTTGCTGCTGCCGGAGGTGGAGTCCGTCGACGGGTCGGGAGCCGCCACGCCGTCGCCCCCGTCGGACTGGGTCTCGGGCGGGGTGCCCGCGCGGTCGGCCCCGGCCGGGACGATCTCCAGGACCTGTTCGCGGACCTGCGGACTCGACATGATCACCGAGGCGGCGATGAGCACGGCCGCAGCCACGGCCGTCACGGGACGGAGCCACGGCAGCCCGAACCACGACGATCCGCGTTGGCGCTCGGTGCGCTCACGGATGAGGTTGAGGCCTTCGGCCGAGGGTGTGACCTCGTCGGCCTCGGCGCGCAGTATCTGGCGGAGCTGGTCCTTGAACTCCGGTTCGTTCCTATCGTTGGGGCTACTCATGACGTCTGCTCCAGTACAGAGCGAAGGGAGGAGATGCCGCGCGAGGTGTGGCTCTTGACCGCGCCTCGGCTGATGCCCATGGCGTCCGCGATCTGTGCCTCGGACAGATCACCGTAGTACCGGAGCACGATGGCCTCTCGCTGACGGGTGGGTAGCTTGCGCAGGGCGGTGATGACCGCCTCGCGCTCGAGCAGGTTCATGGCCCCGTGCTCGGCGCTGGGTGCGTCGGGCAGGGCCTTGGGGGCGTGCTTCTCGACGACTGCCCTGTGGCGCAGTACCGACCTGGCCTTGTTCACCACCGCCTGGCGGAGGTAGGAGAGGGCCTTGTTCGGGTCCCTGAGGCGACGCCAGGCGCCGTGCATGGCGACGAAGGCGTCCTGGACGACCTCCTCGGCGGTCGCGTGGTCCCGCACGAGCAGGGCGGCGAGCCGAACGAGCGGACGGTAGTGCTCCCGGTAGAGCTCCGTCACGGCATGGTCAGCGTCCCACTCGACCGAGAGTGGCGCCGTGGTGGCATTGGCCACCAAGGTTTCTGTCGTCACATCAGTTCGACGCACACCCTTGTCGCGGGGTTTACGAAAGGGCATACCTCATCATTTCCAGTAGACGTGCGTTCCGATCCGAACACGTCGGACGTGGCCGAACAGCGGGGTGTGCCCACAGTCTGACGCGCACGGAGACCAAAGACTATCGCGCTCGGATCGGTGGCTGGAGGGGAACGTGGATCGGAACGGTTGCGGAAAGGTTGAGGGTTCATCTCCCCGTGGGCCGCGCACCTGCGGCGTTTCGTGCACCTGCGGCATCATGGGCAACGGACAATCCCGAGAACCGAATGAGCGGTGCCGCCACCGAGCGCGGGCCCGCGTGACGGAAGGTGAGCGATGGTCGACCCCGACTGCCTTTTCTGCAAGATCGTGAAGGGCGAGGTCCCAGCGGACATCGTCCGCGAGGGGGAGCGCACGGTGGCGTTCCGCGACATCAACCCCCAGGCGCCCACCCACGTCCTGGTCGTCCCGCGTGAGCACCACGCCGACGCCGCCGCTGCCGCCGCCACCGACACCGGGCTGGTGGACGCCCTGGTCAGGGAGGCCCACGAGGTGGCCAAGGGCGAGGGCGTGGTGGAGTCCGGGTACCGGATGGTGTTCAACACCGGGGCCGGCGCCGGACAGACCGTCTTCCACCTGCACGCCCACGTGCTCGGCGGTCGAGGCCTGAACTGGCCCCCCGGGTAGGCGTCGCGATAATCCATCGAGCCCGCCGTGCCCCCGTTGGTAGACTCGGGGACGGGCCCCACCGGCCACTTCGGTTGTCCCACACACCCGTGGTGACCGTGTCCGACACCGTCGGGCACGGTGTGCGGCCCGTCCGCGAGGAACCCCGGGCGACCGACCCCGGGGCCGTGACCGAAGGGTAGGGACAGCGGCCGCAAGGCCACACCATGGCCGAGTCAACTCACACGAACCAGGACCCGGAGACCCAGGTCAAGGTCGTGGTTCCGGACGAACACACGATGATCAGCCTGCTGGGTTCGGGGGACGAGCTCCTCCGGGCGCTGGAGCGGTCCTTCAAGAGCGACATCCACGTCCGTGGCAACGAGTTCACGATCAGCGGTACCCCCGAGGAGACGGCCGTGGTGGTCCGCCTCGTGGAGGAGCTGATCGAGCTCGCCAAGAGCGGCACCCACGTCACCCCCGACACCATCGAGCGCATGATCCACATGCTGCGCTCGCCGGGCAAGGAACGCCCCGCGGACGTGCTGACCACCAACATCCTGTCCAACCGGGGCAAAACCATCCGCCCCAAGACGCTGAACCAGAAGCGGTACGTCGACATCATCGACGAGCGCACCGTGGTCTTCGGCATCGGCCCGGCGGGCACCGGCAAGACCTACCTGGCCATGGCCAAGGCGGTGAAGGCCCTCCAGGACAAGGAGGTCAACCGGATCATCCTCACCCGGCCCGCCGTCGAGGCCGGGGAGCGCCTGGGATTCCTGCCCGGCACCCTGTACGACAAGATCGACCCGTACCTGCGTCCGCTGTACGACGCCCTGCACGACATGCTCGACCCGGACTCCATCCCCAAGCTGATGGCGGCCGGAACCATCGAGGTCGCTCCCTTGGCGTACATGCGTGGCCGGGCGCAGCCGCTGCACACGAAGGTGCTGACCCCGGAGGGGTTCCGGCCCATCGGTGACCTGCGGATCGGTGACCTGGTGATGGGCTCTGACGGGCGACCGACCCCGGTGATCGGGGTGTACCCGCAGGGGGAGAAGGCGACCTACCGTTTCTCCTCCCAGGACGGTGCCTCCACGCTGTGCTCAGAGGACCATCTGTGGACCGTCCGGACCAGGGACGACGCACGCAGAGGCAAGCCGCCCAGGGTGCTCACCGCCAAGGAGATCGTCGAGAGCGGGCTGCGCAGCTCGCACTATCGCAAGTACGAGCTCCCTCTGCTCAGCGAGCCCGTGGCCTTCCCGGAGCGGGAGGTACCCATGGACGCCTACGCCCTGGGCCTGCTCCTCGGGGACGGTTGCCTCACGGGTTCGACCACACCGCGTTTCGCGACCAACGACCCGGAACTGGCCGAGGCACTCGAGACGCTTCTCCCCGGTGTTCGCGTCAGGCACAAGTCCGGTGTGGACTACGTTCTCAACCGCGAGAGCGCGCCGGGCGACGTGATCACCATCACCAACCCGGTCACGGCGATCATGCGTGACCTGGGACTGTGCGGGACTGGGTCCGACACGAAGTTCGTCCCGGACGACTACCTGTACAACACGGCCGAGGTGAGGTTGGCCCTGCTCCAGGGCCTGCTCGACTCGGACGGGGGACCGGTCACACAAGCGGGGCGCACCTGCCGCGTGCAGTACGGAACGGCGTCCCCGTACCTGCGTGACGCGGTGACCTTCCTGGTCCGGTCTCTTGGAGGCGTGGTCTACGAGCGTTGCCGCCCAGCCGAGGGGCGTGCACCGGGCCTCGCCCGGGGACGGGAGGTCTTCCACCGCAAGGACGCCCATGCCCTCGACCTGCGTCTGCCCGAGGGAGTTCAGCCCTTCCGGCTCCGACGCAAGAAGGAGAAGTACGACGCGACCGGTGGGGGACGCCCGATGCGCTTCGTCGACTCCGTCGAACCCGCCGGAAGCGAGGAGTGCGTGTGCATCCAAGTGGCGGCGGAGGACTCCCTCTACGTCACCGAGGACTTCCTGCTCACACACAACACACTCAACGACTCCTTCATCATCCTGGACGAGGCGCAGAACACCTCTCCGGAGCAGATGAAGATGTTCCTCACGCGGCTCGGCTTCGGGTCGAAGATCGTGGTCACCGGTGACGTCACCCAGGTGGACCTGCCCGGCGGGCAGACCAGCGGGCTCCGGACCATCGAGAACATCCTGCGTGATATCGACGACATCGCCTTCTGCCGACTGACCAGTGAGGACGTCGTGCGGCACCGGCTGGTGGGGCAGATCGTCGACGCCTACGGGCGCTACGACGCCGATCAGGGCGGCCGGAGCGACGGCGACCGGGGCCGCCCGGGACCGCGCGGCGGACGGCGCGGGGGCGGTGACACCCCGAAGGACGGGGGCGGCGGCGCCGAGGGCCCCGAACACCGGGCAGACTGAGAAGAAGTACGTAGTGACACCGGCCGGTGGGCCCGCCTCGTGCGGGCCCACCGGTGTCGGTGGGCGCCCCTCGCCGGGCGCCGGGCGGAGCGAACCCGCCCACCCACACCGAATCCAAGTGAGGCAGCCCCAACCGATGAGTATCGACGTCGCCAACGAGTCCGGCGTCAGCACCGTGGACGAGGAGCGACTCTCCCGTCTGGCCCGGCACGTGCTCGACGCCATGCGGGTGCACCCGTTGGCCGAGCTGTCGGTCGTGCTGGTGGACGAAGGACCCATGACCGACCTCCACGTGCGCTGGATGGACGAGCCCGGCCCCACCGACGTGCTCTCGTTCCCCATGGACGAACTGCGCCCCGGCGGTCCCGGACGCACCAGCGAACCCGGTGTGCTCGGTGACGTGATCATCTGCCCGCAGGTGGCCGAGCGCCAGGGCGAGAAGGCCGGTCACGGTACCCGGGCCGAGATCGACCTGCTGTGCACGCACGGCATCCTCCACCTGCTCGGCTACGACCACGCCGAGCCCGAGGAGCACAAGGAGATGTTCGGTCTCCAGGGCGAGATCCTCGCCGCCTGGAACGAGCGTGAGGCCGCCGCCGACGGGACGACCGAAGGGGACGAGAGCGCCCGATGAGCGTGTCGCTGGCCACGGGTGACCCCGTGGTGTGGTCGGTGTCCCTGGCGGCCGCCCTCCTCCTGACCGCGGTGGCCGGTTTCCTGGTGGCGGCCGAGGTCGCCGTCACCCGAGTGATCTCCATGGGCATGGAGGACGCCCACGCCGAGCGCCCCGCACGGGTGCGCGCCGCGTGGGAGCGGGTGCGGGTCAATCCCACCGAGCACCTGAACATGCTGCTCTTCCTGCGCGTGGTGTGCGAGGTCTGCGCCGTGCTCGCCGCCGTGGTGGGCATGGTCTTCCTGCTGGGAGCCGGCTGGCCCGCCCTGGTGCTCACCGCCGTGGCGATGGTCGTGGTCGAGTGCGTCCTGATCGCGGTCACCCCGCGCATCCTCGGCCGCCAGTTCGCCAGTCCTCTGGCCCGGGCCAGCGCGACGGTCGTGTACCCGCTCCAGGTGGTGCTGGGTCCGCTCGCCCGCCTGCTGGTGGGGGCGGGCCGCGCGCTCACCCCGCGCGGCAAGGGCGACCGGGACGGCCCGTTCAGCACCGAGGTGGAGCTGCGTCAGCTCGTGGACCTGGCCGAGCAGGGGGAGGTGATCGACCCCGAGGAGCGCCAGATGATCCACTCGGTGTTCAAGCTGGACGACACCTCCGTGCGCGAGGTGATGGTGCCCCGGCCCGACATCGTCTTCACGGGCCGTGACGCGGACGCCGACGCGGTCCTCTCGCTCGCCATGGCCAGCGGGTACTCGCGTATCCCGGTCACGGGTGAGGACGAGGACGACGTGGTCGGCATCGTCTACCTCAAGGACCTGGTGGAGCGCCTGCGCGACCGCTGGGCGGCCGCCGCCGGGGGCGCGGACGACGTGCCCCTGACCGCCGGGGACGTGATGCGTGACGCCACGTTCGTGCCCGACACCAAGCCCATCGACGAACTCCTGCGGGAGATGCAAAAGCGCCGCAACCACGTGGCGGTGGCGATCGACGAGTACGGCGGCACCGCCGGGCTCGTCACGCTGGAGGACATCGTGGAGGAGATCGTCGGCGAGATCACCGACGAGTACGACCACGAGATCGCCCCGGTGGACTGGCTGGACGACGACCGTCTGCGGGTCACCGCGCGACTGCCCCTGGGTGAGCTGGCCGAACTCTTCCCCGAGCGCGACCTGGAGGTCTCCGACGTGGAGACCGTGGGCGGCCTGGTGGCGTTCGTGCTGGGTCGCGTCCCGGCGGGCGGCGCCCAGGCAGAATACGCTGGACTCCGGCTCACCCTGGAGGGCAAGAGCAGCCGCCGCAACCGGATGACCACGGTGCTGGTGGAGCGGCTCGCCCCCGAAGGGGACCAGGGCCCCGACCACGACGTAAGGAGCACGGACCAGTGACGGACACGACGGGACTCGGCCCCGAGGACGCCAAGCTGATCACCCTCGCGCGCGCCTCCCGGGCACGGAACGCGGCGGCCGAGGGCGCCGCGGTACGCGACGAGACCGGGCGCACGTACGTGGCCACCACGGTGTCGCTGCCCTCGCTCCAGCTGAGCGCGCTCCAGGCCGCCGTGGCCGCGGCGGCCTCCAGCGAGGCCTCCGCTCTGGAGGCCGCGGTGGTCGTCACCCAGGCCAAGGAGCTGACCGAGGCCGACCGCGCGGTGGCGGACGACCTGAAGACCCAGCTGGTGGTGATCGCGGCCCCCGACGGGGTGCCCGCGAACATCGCCCGGCGTTGAGAAGGACCGATGAACGACCTCGACCTTGAGAAGCTCCGCGTGCCGCTGGAGCCGCTCTCCTTCCCGGAGGGCTTCCGGAGCGGTTTCGCCTGCTTCGTGGGCCGCCCGAACGTGGGCAAGTCCACCCTGATGAACGCGCTGGTCGGGCAGAAGGTGGCGATCACCAGCAACCGGCCGCAGACCACCCGGCGGACGGTGCGCGGGATCGTGCACCGCCCGGACGCGCAGCTGATCATCGTGGACACGCCCGGTCTGCACAAGCCCCGCACCCTGTTGGGGGAGCGGTTGGACTCGCTGGTGCGGTCCACGTTGGTCGAGGTGGACGTGATCGCGTTCTGTCTGCCGGCCAACGAGCCGATCGGGCGCGGTGACACCTACATCGCCAAGGAGCTGGCCGAGCAGACCAACACCCCGGTGGTGGCGCTGGTGACCAAGACCGACCTGGTGGACCGGGCGGCGGTCGGGGAGCACCTGATGGCCGTGAACGAGCTGGGCGACTGGGCCGACATCGTGCCGGTGTCCGCGCGCGGGGAGTTCCAGCTGGACACGGTCACGGACGTGCTGTGCTCGCACCTGCCGAAGGGGCCGCCGCTGTACCCGGAAGGCGACCTCACGGACGAACCGGACGAGATGCTCGTGGCGGAGCTGGTCCGCGAGGCCGCCCTGGAGGGTGTCCGGGACGAGCTCCCGCACTCGATCGCGGTGGTCGTGGACGAGATGTACGAGCGGGAGAACACCAAGCCCGGCAAGGAGCTGGTGGACATCTACGCGTCGCTGTACGTGGAGCGCCCCAGCCAGAAGGCGATCGTGATCGGCTCCAAGGGTTCGCGTCTGCGTGACGTGGGCTCGCGGGCCCGCAAGCAGATCGAGGGGCTGCTCGGGCAGCGGGTCTTCCTGGACCTGCGGGTACGGGTGGCCAAGGACTGGCAGCGCGACCCCAAGCAGCTGCGCAAGCTGGGCTTCGACCAGCAGACGTAGTTCGGCGGTCTCGAAGCGGACGAGGGGGCGTGACCACATGTGGTCACGCCCCCTCGTCGTGGTGCGGGTCAGCTCTGGTTGTTGAGGTCGGTGGCCAGGACCCGGGCGCACCGCTGCACGATGGGTGCGGCGTGGTCCACGAAGTCCCAGCTCACGCGGGCCTCGGGGCCGGAGACCGACACGGCCATGCCGGAGGGTGCGTCCTTGACCGGGACGGCCACGCATCGCACGCCCACCTCCTGTTCACCGTCGTCGATCGCGTACCCGGTCTCGCGGATGCGCCGCAGTTCGGAGAGGAAGGCCTCGGGGTCGGTGATGGTGCGTTCGGTGGCGGCGGGCATCCCGGTGCGGCGGACGGCGGCCAGGGCCTCCGCGTCGCTGAGCTGGGACAGCAGGGCCTTGCCGACCCCGGCGGAGTGCGGCAGGACGCGGCGCCCGACCTCGGTGAACATGCGCATGGCGTGCGGTGAGGGGACCTGGGCGACGTAGATGACCTTGTCGCCGTCGAGCATCGCGAGGTTGGCGGTCTCGCCGAGGTCCTCCACGAGTTGGGCGAGGTGGGGGCGGGCCCAGGTGCCGAGCATGCGGGCGGCCTTGTCGCCGAGCCCGATCAGGCGGGGGCCCAGGGCGTACCGGCGGGAGGGGAGCTGGCGCACGTAGCCGTTGCCGACCAGGGTGCGGATGATGCGGTGGATGGTGGGCAGGGGCAGGCCCGAGGAGTCGGCGAGCTGACTCAGGGAGGCCTCGCCGCCCGCCTCGGCCATGATCTCCAGCAGGGCGAAGGCGCGGTCGAGTGACTGCACGCCACCGGAGCGCCGGGCCGTCTCCTCTGGAGGGCGTGGCTGGTCCGTTTGGGGGATCTGTGAGGCTGACAAGGGTCGTGCTCCCATGCTGAGGGCCGCTGCGGTCTCGACCATCATTCTGCAATACGAAAGGAGGTTTTCGCTCTCTGTTGCGTGCGGAAGCTTCGCGTTCGCAGGCGCGGGAGTCTCGGGACCCTTGTTCTTCCGAATGGCAGAAGTTATTATCCGCATATAGAAATTAGTGACCGGACTCTCAACGACCCCCGAGGGCCGGCACCGACGACGGAGGAGGACACGACACGTGGCGAGTGACAGCCTTGCTGGCCTGACCGACCTGGTCACCGAACTCGACACCCGGCTGGCCGAGGCCGACGCCCGACTGGACCGTGAGTACCCTGGGACCAGCGGCGGCCGCCAGCCCGTCCACAGCGTCTACGTTCCCGCCGACCGCATCCAGCCCGGCCTCGCCGCCGCCTGGGGCGAGGAGGCGATCGCCTCCCTCGACGAGTACGCGCCCAGGGCCGCGGACCTGGCCGGGATCACCGGTCTGAGCGAGGCCGCCGTGGCCGACGCGATCCCGCTGGTGCGCGCCAAGCTCGCCCGCGAGCCCATCGAGGACCTGCGAGCCGACTTCGAGGACGGCTACGGGTCCCCCGGTGACGAGGCCGAGGACGCCCACGTCCTGGCCACCGCGAACGCGTTCGTCTCGGACCTGAAGCAGGGGACGGCCACCCCCTACTTCGGGATCCGGATGAAGGGCATGGAGGCCGCCGGGCGCCACCGCGGCGTCCGCACGCTCACCCTCTTCCTCCAGACCCTGCTGGAGGGACACGGCTCCCTCCCGGACAACCTCGTCCTCACCCTGCCCAAGATCACCTCGGTCGAGCAGGTCGAGGCGATGGTGTGGGTCAGCGAGCGCCTGGAGGAGCGCTTCGGCCTGCCCGCCGGACGCCTGCGGTTCGAGCTCCAGATCGAGACCCCCCAGTCCATCCTGCTCACCGACGGCACCGTCGCGGTCTCCCGCATGATCCAGGCGGGCCAGGGGCGGGTCACCGCCCTGCACTACGGCACCTACGACTACAGCGCGGCCTGCGGGATCACCGCCGCCCACCAGAGCCTGGCCCACCCGGCCGCCGACTACGCGAAGGCCGTCATGCAGGTGGCCGCCGCCGGGACCGGCGTGTGGCTCTCCGACGGGGGCAGCAACATCCTGCCCACGGGCAGCACCGAGGACGTGCGCTCCGCGTGGAACCTGCACGCCGGGCTGGTCCGCCGCTCCCTGGAGCGCGGCTTCTACCAGGGCTGGGACCTGCACCCGAACCAGCTCCCCATCCGCTACCTGGCGACCTACGCCTTCTACCGGGAGGCCTTCGCGCCCGCCGCCGCCCGTCTCAGGGCCTACCTCGGCCAGGCCGGGGGCAACGTGATGGACGAACCGGCCACCGCCCAGGCACTGGCCTCCGTGCTGGCCAGCGGCCTGCGCTGCGGCGCCCTGGAGGAGTCCGAGGTGGTCACCGCCGCCAGCGCGGACGCCGGTACCATCGTCGCCCTGGCCACCCGCCGTGTCGGACAGGAGCAGTGAGTTGACCGAGCACGCACTCGTCGTACGCGCCCACCGCGCGCTCACCCCCGAGGGTGAGCGCGCCGTCAGCGTGGTCGTGGACGACCAAAGGATCACCGAGGTCCTCACCGGTGACGACGCCCCCGTCGAAGCCGCCCGCGAGGTGCGCCTGGCCGAGGACGAGATCCTCCTCCCCGGCCTCGTGGACAGCCACGTGCACGTCAACGAGCCCGGCCGCACCGAGTGGGAGGGCTTCGCCAGCGCCACCCGCGCCGCCGCGCTGGGCGGTGTGACCACCCTGGTGGACATGCCGCTCAACAGCGTGCCGCCCACCACCACGCTCGACGGCCTCAAGGCCAAACGAGCCGTGGCCGAGGGCAAGCTCGCCGTGGACGTGGGCTTCTGGGGCGGGGCCGTCCCGGAGAACTCCGGAGCGGACACCACCGGCACCCTCTCCGACCTCTGGTCCGAGGGAGTGTTCGGGTTCAAGGCGTTCCTGTCGCCCTCCGGGGTGGACGAGTTCGGGCACCTGTCCCCGGAGCAGCTGAACACCGCAGCCACGGCGATCAGGGCGTTCGGCGGCAGGCTGATCGTGCACGCTGAGGACCCCAAGGTGCTGGACTCGGCGCCCGCCGCGTCCGGCCGCGACTACGCGGACTTCCTGGCCTCACGCCCCGACGAGGCCGAGAACGCCGCGATCGCCCTGGTGATCGACACGGCCCGCCGAACCGGGGTTCGCGCGCACATCCTGCACCTGTCCAGCGCCTCGGCCCTGCCCCTCATCGCGCAGGCCAAGCAGGAGGGCGTGCCGCTCACGGTGGAGAGCTGCCCGCACTACCTCACGCTGGCAGCCGAGGAGATCCCGGCCGGTGGGACCAGCTACAAGTGCTGCCCGCCGATCCGCGACGGCGCCAACCGCGACCTGCTGTGGAGAGCGCTCCAGGACGGCCTGATCGACTGCGTGGTCAGTGACCACTCTCCGAGCACTCCCGACCTGAAGGACCTGGACACCGGTGACTTCGGCACCGCCTGGGGCGGCGTCGCCGGGCTCCAGGTGGGTCTGTCCGCCATGTGGACGGAGGCCAGAGGCCGGGGCGTCCCGCTCGAGGAGGTCGTCCGGTGGATGTCCGCCAGGCCCGCGAGCGTGGCCGGTGTGACCGGCAAGGGCTCGATCGCCCCTGGTATGGACGCTGACCTGGCGGTCTTCGCCCCCGACGAGCCCTTCCACGTGGAGGCGGGCTCGCTGGCGCACCGCAACCCGGTGAGCGCCTACGACGGCGCCGACCTCCTGGGCCGGGTCCGCCGCACCATCCTGCGCGGCACCGAGGTCACCTCGGACAGCGTGAACGGCCGGATGATCACCCGGAACTGACCGGTTCCGGCCCCGGGCGCCCCGCCACCACCGGGGCGCCCGTTCTTGTGAGCGGAGTCGTCAGACAGACCTCAGCCCCAGGGGGGCGAAACCCACCCACGTGCCGTAGTAACCCGCACAGGACAAACCCCCTGGTGCACAGGGGTGTGGACGTGCACGTGTGTGCTGCCTTGAGTTGTGCGGGGTTCGAAGTTCCGCCATGTGCTGTAGTAACCCGAACAGGACGATCCTCCTGGGGTGCAGGGGGTGTGGACGGGTACCCGTGTGCTGCCACCGGTGGCGGGGCTTCTAGCAAACTCCCTGGGCTTGAGGGGTTCGCGCCCTGTGCATGCTCGACCACCGGTGGCGGGGCTTCGCGTAACCCTCTGGGGCTGAGGGTGCCGCACACCTGCATGTGCTCTGAGGCCTGCGGGCATGTGGAAGGGCGGGCCCGCTGACGCGTGCCCGCCCTGGTCTCTGTGTGGGGGCTGCTGGCTGTGGATCAATTCGCACTTGCTTCCCAGCCTCGGTTCCACTCCCGCCCCGTCGCCTTTCGACGGTCGCGAGTCTCGTGAGCGATCTCCGAGCACGCGTCCACGAATCAGGCCTCTTGATTTTTCGGCAATGGTTCGTAGGCATCGCGGAGGCGGCGGACAGCGGCCTCCGCCACGGCCCGGACATCCGTCGCGTGTAGCGGAGTGGGAGCAAGGGCGGAGCTGAGCGAGAAGCCTTCGACCAGGGTGATGAGCAGAAGCGTCTCGCGGTGCAGCGCCTGTTCGTCGATGGCGCGGTCAGCTAGCGCCGCGCGCAGGAGTGGATCAATCGCGGCTGCTGCCGCGGCGCTCGCGGCGGCGATCTCGGCGCCGATCTCAGCGTCCGCCCGTCCCATGACTCGGTACTCGACGAGGGCGATGTTCTCCTTGCGCTCCTGCTCGCTGGTCGGAGCGGTGAAGGTGATCACGTCCACGATCCGTGTCGTTGGGTCTTCGGACAGGGTTGGAGCGCGTTGTTCTGCGCGTTGGATCAGGACGCGCAGGGTGAAGCGCATGAGTTCGCGGACGTTGTTGCCGAAGTAGTGCCGGATGCTCCCGATGGCCAAGCCGGTGCGCTCGGCGATGCGGGCGAGGGTCACTGACTGGAGGCCGTGCACGGCGATCTCGTCGATCACGGCGTCGGCGATCAGCTCCCGGCGAGTGTCTGGGTCGACTCTTTTTGGCATGCCGCCATCCTACCCACAAATAGCATGGACATGCTAATTTGATGAGCATTCTAATGCCAGAAAAGATCCGGGGGAATGCGCCATCGCTTCGCCCGAGGCCATTGGCGGCAGCCTGCTGGATTTCGAAAGCCCACCCGCCGGGGCTCGAAGAAGCCTCTGATCCCGCACGCGGGGCAATGGGGAAGGGATACGCGACTCCGACCGCAGAATCCCCGTTGATGCCAAGGGGGCCCGTACTTACACCGACGCGAGAGACGGCCCGGGAACACTGATGCCGCGACGCATGACATTGTCTCCGCAGCCGATGGGTCCGGCGGCCTGCACGGCAGTCATACTGATGTGCTGGTGATCGGCGCGGGGATTTCTGGGATCGGTGCCGCGCACCGGCTGAGGGTTGACTTCCCGAACCTCGGATTCGTGGTCATCGAGGCTCAGGGTGAGCGGGGCGGCACGTGGTGGACACATCGATACGCCGGTGTCCGTTCGGACAGCGACCTGTTCACCTACGGCTACCGACAAACTTTGCCGGGGGTCGGTCATCGCGGGCTGAGGCGAGATCCTCGACCCTCGACTAGGTGATCGCCCAGGGCATCCACTACTGCTGCCGAGTCGCGGGACTGGAGCGGTCGTCACACGATGGGCGATGGGTCCCGCAGGTCAACCGCCTTGATACCGGCGAGCAGCTGCAGGTCACTGCGAACTTCCTCTGGCGGGGCGTCGTCGGACGCAGGCGTGCTGGTGCCTCGGGCCGCGGATCATCGTGCTTCTCCTTCGGAGGGCCGCGTGTCAAGGGGGAACGGATCGCCTCGGTCGCCGCCCGGGACGTCGCCGCGACTTCGGCCGCGATCTCGGGGTCCCGTGCGAGCCATGACGCGGTACTCCACCAGGGTGAAGTTCTCCCGGTGCTGCTGTTCGTCGGTCGGCGTGGCGAAGGCGATCAGCTCCACGATCCCGGTCGCGGGGTCGTTGGACGGCTTCGGGTTCCGGTCCTGGACGCGTCGGATGAGGACGCCCAGCGTGAAGCGCATGAGACCTCGCCCAGGGTGTTGCCGAAGTAGTGCCGGATGCTCCCGATTGCCAGCCCGGTCCGGGTGGAGATCCGTGCGAGGGTCACCGAGCGGATCCCGTGGTCGGTGATCTCATTGATCACGGCGTCGGCGACCTGCTCGCGGTGCAGGTCGGGGTCGACTCGTCGGGGCACGGACTCATCATAGACGGGTGTGGCATGCCTGTGCTACTTTATTGGCATGAGCATGCTAGAAAACTCATCGTGGCCCGAAGACGCGGGGCAGAACCGATCCGCCCATCGCCCGGGTGAGGGATCGGACGTGCTCGGAGATCTCGGCCTCGGCGACGACCAGGCAGGGGTCTGGTCGACGGACGAGCCGGCTCCGGGCGCGTCGCTGCCGCCGTTCCCACGGTCCCTCTCGATGGAACGCACCCGCTTCACCGTCGACCTCCCTGATCGCTCGACGGCCACGGTCGACGTCGATCACCTCGCTGGTCGGGCCTCCCTCTACCGGGATGATCGGCATGTCCGGACTTGCGACATGCCGGCCCGGTTCGCGCTTGGACCGGACCACCTTGAGGTCGCGGCGAGCAGGTACGGCATGAAGCGCATCCACCTCGTCCACGCCGACGGTCGCGAGCGACGTCTCGATCCCGCTCCGGGCACGCCCGAACACTGGCGTGCGCAGCTCTCTCGTGAGCATCCTGGGCTCGGGCGCGCCCTAGCCGTCTGCGCGGTCCTCGTGCTCGCGATCAACCTGATCCTGCTCGCCCCGCAGGCACTCGACCTGCTCACCCACCAGGCGTTCTGGGCCGATCACTTCAGCTCGTTCGACTCACCGGTGACCCTGCCCGCTTGGGCCAACACCGCGCTCACCCTCGCCACGTGCCTCGCTGGCACCGAGAGGGCGCTTACCTTCCGTCATCACCGCCTCCTCGACGTCGAAACCGACGGCATCGCGGACTGACGACCCACCCAGACCATGAAGGAGACACCCATGTCGACCCGACCCCCCGCCCAGCGTGGACCACGGTGCTTCACGATCGGGCTCGCCGTTGTGACGCTCCTGCTGCTTGCCGCGTGCACGCCCGGCTCCCCCTCATCGGGCGCCGACCCCGGCCTGGATCCCTACCTGGAGCAGGACGTCGACTGGGGTGGGTGCGAGGAGCGCGCCACCACCGCGGTGGACGCCGAGTTGTTCGCTGACCCTGCGCTGGAGTGTGCCTCGGTCGAGGTCCCGATCGACTACGACGATCCGCAGGCCGAGCGTGCGCAGATCGCGCTGATGCGCCTGCCAGCCACCGGCGAGGCAGAGGCCGAGGGCTCCTTGCTGATCAACCCGGGCGGGCCCGGCGGGTCCGGGATGAGCTTCGTCGCGTCCCTCCTGCCCATGTGGCAGGACAATCCCATCGCCGAACGGTTCGACGTCGTCGGCTTCGACCCGCGCGGCGTCGGGGCGTCGACGCCCTCTCTCGGCTGCCATACCGACGAGGAGCGCGACGCGGGCGACGTCCCCGGGTTTGCCGCCGTCTACGACATCACCAGCGCCGAGCAGGCCACCGAGCTCGCGCAGCGGTGCATCGACGGCTCCGGCGGCGTCGACAATCTCGTCAACGCTGGGACCACGAACGTCGTGCGGGATGTGGACATCCTGCGCGCGGCGCTCGGCGATGAGCAGCTGACCTACCTCGGCTACAGCTACGGCTCTGAGCTCGGAGCGATGTACGCCGCGACCTACCCCGACAAGGTCCGCGCGATCGTGCTCGACGGAGCCACTTCGCCCGAACTCACAGCGCTCGAGTTCCGACGCACCCAGTTCATCGCTGCTCAGGAGCGCTTCGACGATGTCGCCGCGCTCTGCGCAGAGACGTCGGACTGCGTGCTCGGTCCCGACCCGGCGAAGGCGACCGATCGGCTGCACGAGATCCTAGAACCGGTCGTCGAGAACCCGGTACTCACGTCCGATGGCCGGGAGGTCAGCGTCTGGGACGTCTACCTCGGGCTCACCGCCGGGTTGGCCTCGGAGTCGACGTGGCCCGAGGTCGTCTCCGCTCTGACCGAACTGGACGCTGGCGACGCCGACGAGATGCTCGTTCTGCGCGACAGCTACTTCGAGCGCGGTCCGGATGCTGTCTACGCCAGGAACCTCGACACGAACATCGCCGTGCGGTGCATGGACTGGCCTCGGCCGACGTCGCAGGAGCTCACCGAGCACGCCCGTGAGCTCGGTGACGTGGCCCCGATGTACGACCTCGACCTGCTCACGGGAGGGACCTTCCACAGTGAGTGCGAGGCGTGGCCAGCGCCGCCCACGCGCAACGAACCCTGGCTCCCTGCTGACGTTGAGGACCTGCCCGAGACGCTGGTCGTGTCGATCACAGGTGATCCCGCGACGCCGCACGGGGGCGGTGTGGCGATGGCCGAAGCCCTCGGCGCGAACCTGTTGACCGTTGACGGCAAGCAGCACGGCGCCTACCTCCTCGGCGGCAGCAGCTGCGTCGACGAGGTGGTCGAGACCTACCTCCTGGATCTGCAGACCCCGCCCGACGACGCCACGTGCAGTCTCTGAGGTAGTCGGCGCGCGGCCAAGGGCGCCGTGGACTGTCAGGGCCGCGCAGTGCGATTGGCGCGACACCCGTCCGTCGTAGCGTGCTGCCCGTGATTGGAACCACGATGGAAGCATCCGCGAGCAGCATGTGGCGGCGCGCCTCACAAACGGTCGCTTCCGAGGGCCGGGTCCCGCTGGTGGCCAAGATCAAGGTGCGCGGTCCGGTGGGCCGCCCCAGGAGCCGACCGATCGTGGTCGCCGCAGACAAGGCGTACTCATCCCGAGTCAACCGCACCCACCTGCGCAGGCGCGGTATCAGGTCGGTGATCCCGGAGAAGGCTGACCAGGCCGTCAACCGTAAGAGGAAGGGGGCGGCCGGGGGCCGCCCCCTCAGCCACGACAGCGAGTTGTACAAGGACCGCAACACCGTGGAGCGGACCATCAACAAGATCAAGGAATGGCGGGGGCTGGCCACCCGGTACTCCAATAGAACCGGCACGAAACACGCGGGGCTCCATCTGCGCGGGCCGTCCTGTGGTTGCGCGGCCCGCCCGCCGCACCATGATCCAAACTCAGAACAGGCCCTGGCTCCGGGTGGCTTCCCAGCGGTCGCGGAGGTCGGCGGAGCCGGTCTCCGTGAGGGAGCCGAACACGTTCAGGCGGGCCATGCCGCCGTCGGGGAACACGTCGGTGCGCACGTGGGTCACGGTGACCGGCGAGTCCAGCACGAAGCGGTGGGCGCTGTCGGGCTGGAGCTTGGTGCGGCCGACGATCTCGAACCACTCGTCCGGGGTGTCCGAGTGCGTGTCACGGCCCAGGATGGCTACCCAGCCAGCCGAGTTGCCCTTGAGGTAGGCGGTGTCCAGCTCGATGGCGCGGACCGAGGCCTGGGCGGTGAGGCGGAAGCGGACCCAGTCGTTGCCGGTGTCGCGGCGGCGGCGGTTCTCCCAGCCGTCGTCCATCTTGTGCGAACGGCCCGGCAGGATGATGTTCTCCGGCGAGGAGTAGAAGCGGTCCGAGGCGTCCTCGACGGTGCCGCCGTTGACCAGCGCTGCCAGGTCGAAGCCGCCGAGCGCAGACAGCCAGGCCGGGTCGGCGACGGGCTCGCCGTGCACGCGCAGGCGCGCCACACCGCCGTCGGGGAACTGCTTGAGGCGCAGGTGGGTCCAGCGGCGCTCCACCTCGATCCTGAAACCGTTCTCGGCGTGGCCGTAGACGGGCGTGCGCGCCACGATCTCGGTCCAGTCGGCGGCCAGGAGCTCTTCGGTGGTGGGGGTCCCGTCGACGTGCGTGACCTCGACGCTGATCTCCGTGGGGTGGTTGCCGCGGAAGTGCGCGGTGTCCACCACGATGCCGTGGATGACTCCGGGCAGGGCGAGGCGGACCAGGGCCCAGTCGTGGTCGTCGGCGGTGGGGTGCGGCTGCTCGGCGCTCACTCCACGGCGGCGGCGGGTCTCCCACCCGTCCATGACCTTGCCCTTGTGCCCGAAGTGGTGCGGGTCGAACACCGCGGGCTCGGTCCGCAGCATGTTCTCGCGGTGGGCGAAGAACTCGTCGTTGGCGGCGACGACGCCCCCGCCCAGTCGGCGGTCGGCGAGGTCCACCAGCCCGGCGAAGTCCAGTTCGGTCTTCTTGAAGTCGGCGTAGGGGTCGCCGCCGGGGTAGGGCTGGGCGTTGTAGGCGCGGGGGTCGAAGGACGGGTCCTTGCTCACGTTTCTCCTGTCGTTCGCTGCTTCAGTCCAGCGTCGCAGGAGAGACTGGTTAATTCCAGCGAAAGTTTTTGATCACTATGTTCGCTTTGGCTGAACGTTTGACAGGCGCGCGGCGGCGTCGGCGAGAGCCCTGAGGGCGAGGGCGATCTGGGGGCGCCCACCGGCGCCGGAGCGCACGGCGGTGACCACGTGGCGGCGGGGCTGTTCGGAGTGGGGAACGCGCAGCGTGACCCCGGGGGTGTCACCAGCGGCGGCCAGTCGGGGGATCAGCGCCACCCCCATGCCTGCGGCGACCATGTCGAGGATGGCCCGCCAGTCCGAGGCCACGTGCGCCTGCTCGGGGACGAACCCGGCCTGGGCGCAGGCGGCGAGGGTGATGTCCCGCCAGGGCCCGGCGGCCCCGTAGATCCAGGGCTCTTCGGCGAGTTCCCTCATCCGCAGCGCGGGTGTGGTGGCGAGCCGGTGCTGGGCGGGCAGGGCCACGTCGAGGGGGTCGGTGAGCAGCTCGGTCCGGTCGTAGCGGCCGTCGTTGCTGGTGGGAGCCTGCGCTGCCAGGGAGAGACCGATGTCGATCTCCCCCGCGGAGAGGAGGTCGTACACCTCGGCCGCCTCGGCCTGGTGCACTCGCGTGCGCAGCCCCGGGTGGTCGGCGCGCAGGGCGTTGAGCGCCGGGACCACCAGTCCCGGGATGGCGGTGGCGAAGGTGCCCACGCGGACCCGTCCGGCCTCACCCCGGACGAAGCCGTCCAGTTCGGCCTCGGCCCTCTCCAGCTGGGCCAGCACCACGTCGGTGTGCCGCAGCAGCACGTGCGCGGCGTCGGTGAGCCGCACCCGGCGCCCGTGGGCCTCCAGCAGGGCCACGCCCACCTGTTGCGAGAGGGAGGAGAGCTGTTGGGAGACGGCCGAGGGCGTCATGGACAGGGCCTCGGCCGTCGCCCGGACGGTTCCGAGCTCCTCGAGGGTGCGGAGTACGCGCAGCTTGCGCAGGTCCCAGTCGGTCACCCTCACAGGCATACCATTCACCGTCACTTAACAGAAGCGGGGCGGGCGCGTGGTCACGGCGCTCCGCCCCCGGGGATGGGACTCGGGTCAGGTCCTCTCGTGCTCCCCGCCCCGGTAGGTGGCGCCCGCCTGGTCCGTGTACTTGGCCTCACCGGGCCCGGCGCTGCCGATGTCCGCCTGGTCGATCTCGGCGGGGTCCGCGGAGGGGCCCCGACCGATCACGTTGAAGCAGATGTTCAGCAGGATCGAGACGATGGCCGCGCCGATGATGCCCGAGTGCGCGATCAGCTCCACGGACTCCGGCAGGAACGCGTAGAAGGTCGGGTAGGCCAGCGGGATGACGGCCACGCCGATGGAGGCGGCGACCAGGATGAGGTTGAGGTTGTTGGTGAAGTCCACCTTGGCCAGGGTCTTGATGCCGCTGGCCGCCACGCTGCCGAACAGCACCAGCCCGGCACCGCCCAGGACCGGGGTGGGGATGGCGGCCATCACCCCGCCGAGCACCGGGAACATACCCAGGACCAGCAGGATGCCCGCGCCAGTGGCCACCACGAAGCGGCTGCGGATGCCGGTGAGGGCGAGCAGACCGATGTTCTGCGCGAACGAGCTGGTGGGGGTGGCGCTGAAGATCGGACCGATGATCGAACCGCTCACGTCGGCGCGCAGTCCGGCGGAGATGCGCTTGGCGTCCACCTTGGAACCGGTGATCTCACCGACCGCGATGATGTGCGAGGCACCCTCGGTGAGGACCACGAGCATGATGATGCACATGGTGATGATCGCGGCGACCTCGAACTGCGGAGCACCGAAGTAGAACACCGAGGTGGGGTTGAAGACGACGTCGGCCTCTCCCACCCGGCTGAAGTCGGTCATGCCGAGCGGAACGGCGACCAGTGTGCCCACGACCAGGCCCAGCAGGATGGACAGGCGTCCCCAGATCCCCGGGAACAGGCGGGAACCGACGAGGATGACGGCCAGGGTGAGCCCGGCCAGGGCGAGGTTGGCCACGGGCGCGGCCGGGACCTCGGCGCCGTCCTCCATGACGCGCACGGAGTCGTCCATGATCCAGCGCGCGGCCACGGGCATCAGGCTGACGCCGATCACCGTGATGATCGTGCCGGTGACGATCGGGGGGAAGAAGCGGATGAGCTGCCCGAAGAAGGGGGTCAGGAGCAGCGCGAACACACCGGCGGCCATGGACGCGCCGAAGGCGATGGGGAGGTTCTCCCCGTCCTGGCCGGCCGCGAGGGCGGTGATCGCGCTGACGGGCACGAAGGAGCAGGCCACCACGATCGGCATCTGCGCGCCGATCCTCTTGTGACCGACGGTCTGCATGAGGGTGGCGATTCCCGCCACCAGGAGCGCGCCGCTGACGAGGATTCCCATGGCGGCGGGGTCGTTCGCGAGCCCAGCGGCGGCGCCGATGACCAGGGCCGGTGCCACCGCACCGGCGTACATGGTGAGGATGTGCTGGAGCCCGTAGACAAGCATGAGCCGCACGGGCAGCTTCTCGTCCTCGGGCCGGGAGGGGGTAGTGGCGGTTGTTGTGGCCGAGTCCTTCGCGGACGGACTGTTCGACATGGCCAGTTTCCAGCCTTTGCGATCGGCGGTCACCGAGAGAGGGGGGTGACCGGGTTCTCCGGGGCGGGTGCCCGGTGGTGTCGCGCCGGCCTCGAACGCCCGGGACAGCTGTTTCCGGGCATGACGAAGGCCGGTGTGGCCCAACTCGGGTGGGCAGGCGAGGGTGACCTCGGGTGATGGAGGGTCCGGGGCCCGGCCGCACGCACGGGCCCCGGCGTTCAGAGAGCTCCGAAGAGCACAGGGGGCGGGCCGGGGGAGCGCCCCGGAGCCGTCACCGGGAGAGGGGGCTAGATGAAGCCCGGGACCGCCCTCCAGGCGTCGCCAGCGTCGGGGGCGTCGTCCCGCTCGACCGTGGCCTCGATCTTGCCGTAGGGCCGGTCGGCGGCGAAGAAGACCTCGTTGGGGTTGTCCAGGCCGAACGGGGACAGGTCCACCAGGAAGTGGTGGTTGTTCGGCATGGAGAAGCGGATCTCGGCGATCTCGGGGTGGGCCTCAAGGACGGCCGTGCCCATCGCGTACAGCGTCTGCTGGAGGGCGAGGCTGTGCGTCTCCGCGAAGAGCTCCAGGCAGAGGGCGCGGACCGACGCGTAGGCCTTGTCGAAGTCGTGGTCGGTGCCGACGTAGCGCCAGCGGGCGGTGACGTCGGTGGCCAGGATGCGGTCGTTGGTCTCGGGCAGGGTCGTGTACCGGGTCCGGGGATACCCGTGGAACTCCGAGCCGGTGGACTTGAGGACGGTCAGGCCCTCGAAGCCCGAGACCACCCACTCCTTGTCGCCGTCCTTGTTGACGACGGTGGTGCGGGTCTCGGCGCCCCTGCGGGAGAACGCGTGGTCGTGCGGGCCCCTCGAGGTGGCGATCCGGTCCCAGGAGTACTCCTCGATCTCCTGGCGCGCGCCGTACACGTACTCGTGCTCATCCACGAAATGGCGGGCCAGGCGCAGGGCGAAGTCCTCGATCGCGCCGACGCCGCCCCACTCACGGGCCTTGGCGTAGACGGTGTTCTTCTGCGTGTCCGTCGGCAGACACTTGGCGTTGTCGCCGACGGTGTGGACTTCCTCCAGGTCCCCGCGGAGCTGGGAGGTGACGTTGACGTCCTTGATCTGGTGGACGTCCGTGTCGCGCTGGACGTGGACGAGGCGGACCTCCGCCTTGCCGTACTGGTTGTCTCCGAGTCTGATGCCCATCAGGGGGAACTCCATCCGTGTGGATTCGGTTTCATCGCTCGCGCCGTGCGTGCTGCCACGCGTCGGTGCGCTGTGCGTATGAGGGAGGACCGCTGTGGTCATGCGGAAGGACCTGTCACGCACTCGAAGAGGTGAGGGTGCTACGTGGTGGGTGCCGCCAGGCGGGGCTCCTTGGTTCGTGGTCGGGACCGGGGGAGGGGCGTGCCCGTGGTCGGGCGCGGCCCGGTCTATGAGCCCCGGTAGGTCGAGTAGGCGAACGGGCTCAGGAGGAGCGGCACGTGGTAGTGCTGGCTCTCCTCCGCGAGGTCGAACACGATGGTGACCTCCGGGTAGAAGCCCCTCTGGCCCGTCGCCGCGAAGTAGGCCCCGGTGTCGAAGACGACCCGGTAGTAGCCGGCGGAGAGCTGGTCGGGTCCGAGGTCGGGCACGCGGCCGTCGTCGTTGGTGCGGCCCTCCGCGACGGTGGTCCACGAGGTGCGGCCGGGATCGACGGCGGCCTCCAGGCGCACCGGGACGTCGCGGGCGGGCGCGCCCAGGGCGGCGTCCAGGATGTGGGTGGTCACGTGGCTCATGCTGCCTCCAGGAGTTTGACCAGGCGGAGTCCGGAGATCCTACGGAGCTCCTCGCCGACCACGGTCAGCTCGGTCTCGGGGTCGTTGCCGAGTCGGCCGACCAGGTCCGCGAGGAGTTCGCGGCTGCTGCGGCCGCTGGCGCAGACAAGGTAGATCTGTCCGAACCTTCCCTCGTACTCACCCTGGGCGAACGTGAAGATCCGCTGAACCCTGGCGGAGGCGTCGTCGGTGTCGGCGGCGAACGCCGACTGTTCCCCGCGGGACCACGCCGACTCGGTGTCCTTTCCCTTGGCCTTCTCCCCGATGCGTGGGTGGCGGGCCAGGGCGGTGGCGACCTCGTCGGAGGTGATTTCGCGTGCGTGCGCGTCGGCCACCGAGAGCAGGCTCCGGCGGTCGGCGTAGGGCGCTTCGGAGGCCACGGCCTCGACCCAGCGGTCCACGTTCAGGCACTGCGCGAGCTCGGTGCGCAGGTCCTGCCGGGACAGGGTGTTCAGACGCGCCAGACCCGGATCGGGGGCGTCCCCCGACTGGTCCGGGGTGGTCTCGGGCATGTGTTCTCCCGTGGCTCGGCCGGCACTCGGCCCCGGCGCCGCACGCGGCGCCGGATCGTCGTACCGGCCTGGGCTTTCGTAGTGCAGATACCTGATTCCGTATTACGGATTGCAGGGACTCTAGTTGATGGCAGTGTGACCTTGTCAACACTCGCAAGGGGAGAAATCGGAAAAACAGGCGAATCTGTGGCCTGGTGCGAAGAAATCATGAAGTTCCTGCTCGCTCCTGAGGCCTCCGGGATGGGTGGGGTCGTGGCCTCGGGTTTTGTCGGGCGCGTTCGCGGGGGCTCGGGCGGTGAGGGTTCGAAGGTCGGCTCGGCGGGTGGTTGACAAGTGGTGGTGGTCCGGCCCACACTCAGATCATTCCTTAAAGTGAAAACTACTTTCCGCAATACGGAAGTGGATGCCGGAGGCAACGCATGAGCCACACACTCGGGTACACGGTGAACTGCTCCCTGCTGTTCACCGAGCTCCCCGTCAACGAGCGCCCCCGGGCCGCACGGGACGCGGGCTTCCACGCCGTCGAGTACTGGTGGCCCTTCGAGAGCGCCACCCCGGCGCAGGCGGAGATCGACGCCTTCGTCGCCGCCCTCGACGAGGCGGACGTGCGCCTCAGCGGCCTCAACTTCTTCGCCGGACAGCTCCCCGGTCCCGACCGCGGCGTCCTCTCCCACCCCTCCCGCACCGACGAGTTCCTCGCCAACGCCGAGGTGGTCGCCCAGATCGCCGAGCGCACCGGCACCACCGGCTTCAACGCCCTCTACGGCCTGAGGCAGGACGGCGTGGACCCGGCCGAGCAGGACCGCCTCGCCGTGCGCAACGCGGTGGCCGCCGCCGACGCGGTGGCCAAGGTCGGCGGAACCGTCCTCGTCGAGCCCATCAGCGGCTCCGAGGACTACCCGCTCAAGACCGCCGCCGACGGCCTCGCCTTCGTCGCCAGGGTCAGGGAGGCGGGGGCCGAGAACGTCGCCCTCCTCGCCGACTTCTTCCACCTGGCCGTCAACGGAGAGGACGTCGCCGCCGTCGTCCGCGACCACGCGGCCGAGTTCGGGCACATCCAGATCGCCGACGCCCCCGGACGCGGCGAGCCCGGCACCGGCGACCTGCCCATCGACGAACTCCTCTCCGCCGCCCAGGCGGGCGGCTACCGGGGCCTGGTCGGCCTGGAGTACAAGCCGACCGTCCCCAGCGCCGAGAGCTTCGGCTGGCGCGACTGACCCACCGGTCACCACGGCGACTACGGTCGCACCAGCCACCGCAATACCAGCCACACCCACAGCCTGAAAGGGGGCCGACATGGCCGCCAAGAAGATCGCCTTCATCGGCCTGGGCATCATGGGCCTTCCCATGGCCGTCAACCTCGTCCGCGCCGGACACACCGTCACGGGCTTCAACCGCAGCAGCGCGCGGGTGGACGCCCTGGTCGCCGAGGGCGGCCTGCGCGGCGGAAGTGTCGCCGAGGCCGTCACCGACGCCGACGTCGTCATCACGATGGTCCCGGACTCCCCGGACGTCGACCAGGTCCTGCGGGGCGAGGGCGGCGTCTATGACAACGCCAAACCCGGCACCCTGGTGATCGACATGAGCACCATCCGCCCCGACGTCGCCAGGGAGGTCGCCGCGGCCGGTGCCGAGCGCGGCCTGCGCGTCCTGGACGCGCCGGTCAGCGGCGGCGAGGCCGGAGCCATCGAGGCCAAGCTGTCCATCATGGTCGGTGGCGCCGCCGAGGACTTCGAGGCGGCGCGCCCCGTCTTCGATGTCCTGGGCACCACCCCGGTCCTGGTCGGTCCCAGCGGCTCCGGCCAGACAGTCAAGGCGGCCAACCAGCTCATCGTCGCGGGCAACATCCAGCTCCTCGCCGAGGCCCTGGTCTTCCTGGAGGCCCACGGCGTGGACACCGAGTCCGGCCTGGAGGTCCTGGGCGGCGGGCTCGCTGGCAGCACCGTGCTCCAGCGCAAGGGCAGGGCCATGCGCGAGCGCGACTTCAACCCCGGCTTCCGGATCGCCCTGCACGACAAGGACATGCGCATCATCACCGACTCCGCGAGCGCCGCCGGTGTGGCGATCCCGCTGGGAGCACAGGTGGCGCAGTACGTGGCCGCGCTCAAGAACCAGGGCCACGGCGGCCTCGACCACTCGGCCCTGCTCAAGATCGTCGAGCAGCTCTCGGGCCGCGAGGCCGAGTAGGCGCCCGGCCCACCGGCCGCGACCGCGGCAGCAGTACCCCTGGCACAGAGACTCCGTATGAACGGGGCGGCGCGCCGCCCCCGGGTGTTGGCCCACCCGGGAGGCAGGCGGCGACGTCGCCCCACCCCTGGCACTCACCCCTGGCAGCCGGGGCGTCCACGCACCAAGGACGTCCCCGGCACACCAGCCACCCCAGCACTGAAGGGTTCGCTCCCATGGCGAAAATGCCCGCGATGAACGCCGTCGTGGAGGTTCTCAAGGACGAGGGCGTCGACACCGCCTTCGGCTGCCCCGGCGCGGCGATCCTCCCCCTCTACAAGGCGATGGAGGAGGTGGGCGGCATCGAGCACCTGACCGTCCGCCACGAGGAGGGCGCCACCCACATGGCCGACGGTTGGTCGCGCACGACCGGCAGGGTCGGCGTGGCCATCGGCACCTCCGGGCCCGCCGGGACCAACATGATCACCGGCCTGTACACCGCCATCGCGGACTCGGTCCCGATCGTGTGCATCACCGGCCAGCAGCGCACCGACCTGCTGGACAAGGAGGGCTTCCAAGCGGTCGACATCGTCGAGATCGCCAAGCCCGTCACCAAGTGGGCCGTCCAGATCAAGGAGGCGGCCACCGCCCCGTGGATCTTCCGGGAGGCCTTCCGGATCGCCCAGGAGGGCCGCCCCGGACCCGTGCTGGTCGACATCCCGGTGGACGTCGCCCAGCAGCTCATCGAGTACGACCCCGAGCTGGACGCCGCTCTCAAGATCAACACGGTCGAGCCGCACCCGCCCCGGGTGGAGAGGGCCCTGGACCTGCTGCTGGAGGCCGAGCGCCCGCTTATCCTCGCCGGTGGCGGCGTGATCCTGGCCGAGGCCTCCGACGACCTGCGCGCGCTGGCCGAACACCTCCAGGTCCCGGTCCAGGTCACCCTCATGGGCAAGGGCTCCTTCGACGAGGACTCGCCCCTGTACTCCGGCATGACCGGCGTGCAGACCTCCCAGCGCTACGGGAACGCCTCCTTCCTGGAGTCGGACCTGGTCCTGGCCGTGGGCGCGCGCTTCGCCGACCGCCACACCGGCCAGATCGACGTCTACCGGGGCGAGCGCAGGTTCATCCACGTGGACATCGAGGCCACCCAGATCGGCCGGGTCTTCGAGCCCGACCTCGGCGTGGTCTCCGACGCCGGACTGTTCCTCCAGGAACTGCTGGCCGCCGCCAAGCGCCGCGACGCCAAGGCCAGGGTGGGTGCGTGGATCGAACGGATCAACGAACTCAAGTCGACCCTGATCCGCCGCGAGGACTTCGACACCGTCCCCGTGAAGGCGCCCCGCGTCTACAAGGAGATCAACGAGGTCTTCGACGAGGACACCTACTTCGTCACCGCCATCGGCCTCTACCAGATCTGGGGCGGCCAGCACCAGAAGGCCTACAAGCCGCGCCACTACCAGATCTGCGGCCAGGCGGGCCCGCTCGGCTGGGAGATCCCTGCGGCCATCGGCGTCAAGAAGGCCCTCAAGAACACCGAGCCGGACGCCGAGGTGGTCGGCATCGTCGGTGACTACGGCTTCCAGTACATGGTCGAGGAACTCGCGGTCGCGGCGCAGTACAACGTGCCGTACGTGATCATCATGCTCAACAACGAGTACCTGGGCCTGATCCGCCAGGCGTCGATCCCGTTCGACATGAACTACCAGGTGGACATCCACTACGACGAGTACGGCACCGACAGCGTCAAGCTGATGGAGGCCTACGGCTGCTCGGGCCGCCGCGTCTGGGAGCCGGGGGAGATCCGGGAGTCCCTGGAGTGGGCCCGCAAGCAGGCCCAGTCCACCTCGCGCCCGGTGCTCGTGGAGATCATGATCGAGCGCGAGGCCAACACCCCGCACGGCCCCGCGATCAACGCCGTCAAGGAGTTCGAGCCGCTGCCCGGCGAGTAGCTCCGAGGCCCGGGCGCCCCGGCGCCCGGAGCCCACAGACCGCCACGGGGTCGGACCTGCACCCCGACCCCGTGGCACGGGCCCCCTCCGCGACCGGCAGGAGGGGGCCCGCACCAGCCCCGGGGGGTGGTGACGTTCTTCGCTGGCTCAGCGCCACCCCCCGGTTTCCTCGCGTCCGGGCTCCGGGAGGACCTCTCCGAGCCCCGGGCGGTGGCGTGCCCCGACGCGCGCGCTCCCATGAACGACGGAACCCCCTCACACGTGCGGACCTTATCTCGGCACGTGCAAGGGGGCGTTCTGTCGGGCCTACGCGGGTGTGACCCTGTGGGTCAGGAGCAGTAGGCCTCCTCCTCACCGATGATGCGGTACGGGCAGTCCGCGTAGTCGAGCAGGCGCAGCACGGCCTCCTCGTTGCGGGCGGTCTCGCGTTCGATCACCGACGAGGGCGGGTAGAAGCCGCCGTCCCCGGCCGACTTCGGGTACATCTCATAGGTGTAGTTGACGATTGACTGGTCGGCCCAGAGCCAGTCGTTGATGGAGCCGTCCGTGACGTAGAGGTCGCTGGACTGCTGGGGCGTGTAACCGTTGGCCTCGGCCATGTACTCACCCAGGGCACGGTGGGTGTCGTACTCCTCGCGGTTCATGCCGTCGGTGACCTCGTCGTAGGTGTACCCGTACGGCCACAGGATCAGCTCGCTGTAGGTGTGGAAGTCGATCGCGCTGGTGATCTGCTGTTCGCCGTCCACCACGCGGCTCCGGACGAAGTCGGCGACGGCCCGGACCTCGGGGGCCGACTCGGCCGAGTCGCCCCGGTAGGTGATGCTGCTCGGGTCGCCGGAGGAGCCGTTGCAACAGCCCCAGTTGTACGCCCAGTTGCGGTTCAGGTCCGTGCCGATCGACGACGAACCCTCGTCGGGCTGACGGTTCTTGCGCCAGTCCCGCCAGGTGTCGCCCGCCATGTCGTACTCGCTGCCGTCCGGGTTGACGTTCGGCAGGATCCAGATCTCCCGGCTGTCCACCAGCCCGGTGACGCGCTCGTCCTCGCCGTAGCCGTCCGTGAACAGGCGCATCAGGTGGATCGCCATCTCCACGGTCAGGTGCTCTCGCGCGTGCTGGGAGTGGGTGAACAGCACCTCGGGCTGGTCCTCGTCCACGGACACGTTGTCACTGATCTTCACCGCGACGAGGTCCTGGCCCTCGTGGGACCGTCCGTACACCTCCTTGGCGGCGATGTCGGGGTTGGCCGCGACCAGCTCGTCGACGATCTCCAACAGCTCGGGATAGGTCGTGTAGCCCGGGTCGGGGTTGGCGAGGGTCTCTGGGATCGCGTAGGGCTCGGCGGCGTAGCCGAGGTCGTCCAGCTCGGCCATGTCGTGCACCGAACCGGTGACCAGGACGGAGTCCTCGCCCACGTGGTCGATGGCCACTCCGGACGCGGCGATCTCCTCGGCGGTGCTCACGCCGGTGATCTCGTACAGGTCGTAGGAGGGTTCGGCGGTCGCTCCGCCAGGGGCTAGCAGGCCGAGCAGGAGGGCGCTCGCCGCCACCGGGACCAGGGTTCTTCGGACGGGGGTGAGGGACACGATGCCTCCGTTGAGCGGGGGTGAGGCTTCGGATATCTGGCGATATTGGAGATCGGGGCGCCGTGAACTGTCAATGTGGGTGGCTTCGAGGCGCAGGGGTGCCCCATTGTCTGGTTTGGCGTCCTTGCCACGTGAAGCCCGCTTTTTCTGTCACGAGACCCTCGCTCTCCGTGTCCGGATGTGGCCACGGCGGGACTCCGTTCCCCAGCGGTGGGGGTGAGAGAGGAGTGAACGTGAAACGTCCCGTGGCGGACGGGCCACGGGACGCGTTTGCGGGTGGTGTGAGGAGAGAGGTCCGTCCCGACGGGAGAAGGGGGGTCCGTGCCCGGATCGGAGCCTTGGTCGGACGGTGGAGGGGGCGTCCGCCGCGCTGGTGTACATGCGCCGCTGTGCCGCCGGATGTCCCAGGCGGCCCCGCCCTCGGCGTCCGGGTCCAGGACGGCGTGGTGGCGGGTCCGGGGCCGGTCGCCCCTGGCCCGGTGTGAAACCGCCCCCGAACCGCTCCGTCACCTCCGAGCTGAGGCCGGGTTCGGTGGGGGCGGTTTCACACCGGGCCAGGGGCGACCGGCCCCGGACCCGCCAC